>DASVGM010000482.1:0-5998 GCA_036379555.1 Pirellulales bacterium
GCCTTTCTCGATTTCTTCAATGATCTTTTGATCGACGGTCACTTGTCCGGTGAACGTGGCGATCTTGCACGTGAATTGGCCCGGACATTTCAGCAGGCTGTACTTCACCCCGTCATTCATCTTCAGCACGAGCGAATCGACTCCCTTGGGCTTGAAGTACTCTTCCGGCAGTAGCGGATTGGTTGTGATCATGGCGTGCCGCATGGGGCCTGCCGACTGCTTGAGGCTGGCTTGAATGCGGCTGCTGAGCTGGTCGTGAAAAAACGCCAACGTGCGGTATTGTTTCTTGCCTTGCGCTGCGCGTTTTTTGGTGTCGAGACAATCGGGGTTCAAACCGCGCAGTTTTTTCAACACACGTTGGGCGTCGGGGTCGTCCGGCGAAGTAAAATCGCCGACGACGACGGCGATTTCGTGCATCCGTTTGACCTGGTAGTTCATCTTGACGGGCTGGCCGTATTGATCGACGCGGCGGCCCAGTTCGCCTTTGCTGAAGTCAAAATCCATTTCGTAGCGGTAGGCGCGCAGTTTGTTCTTTGAACGCAGTTCCAGCACCAACTCATCGGCCTGCTCCTCGGCCTCGTCGCCGGAGAACGTCTGAGCCATGATCACCCAAGGGCCGTGGCGATCGGTAAGCACGTAGGCCTTGTTGGGGTTTGCCTCCACCTGCTTAAACAACGCCACTTTTTGCCACGGAGGCGACGCGGCGGCGCGGCCGTATGCCGCCTGAAGCAAGGCGCAGCAAAGAAGCAAACGGACGGTTCGCATCGGCTTATCCTTCAGAAATGGGAAATGGGCCGGGGAGTCTAGCGAAACCCGCCCGGCGTTTCCAGAGCGAAATAATCCGGACACGAATTGAAGTCCGTAGGGTGGGCATTGCTCGCGACCGGCTGCTGGTGGGCAATGCCTGGCCTGCGCAAAATCGGTTGTTGTGGCGCGACTTGCTTGATACGAGATTTATTCCGCCACGATCCGGGCTTGCCCCCGTCGAGCGCTGACTGACTGGCTAGATGTACGTTATCGTATCAAAGCGGGACAGTTTGCGCAGGTCAGGCAATGCCCACCCTACGGACTACGGACATTCTCAGCCGGCGCGATCGGCCGGTGAAACTTCCGCGTCTTGCCAGCCTTTCGCGCGCGAGACGGCCTTGTGCCAACCGCGATAGAGCGCCTCGCGTTCGTCGGCGGACATGCTCGGCGTGAATTCGCGGTTTAATGCCCAATGACGCTGTATCTCCGCCTGATCGGACCAGTAACCAACCGCCAGACCGGCCAGATAGGCGGCGCCCAGCGCCGTTGTTTCGGCAACCGCCGGACGCTTGATGGCAATGCCAAGCTGATCGGCCTGAAATTGCATCAGGCCGTTGTTCACGCTCGCGCCGCCATCGACCTTTAGCTCTTGAAACGCCCGCCCCAGGTCTTGCTGCATGGTCTCGACCAGATCGCGCGATTGATAGGCCATCGCCTCCAGCGCCGCGCGAGCCAGGTGCCCGGCCGTCGTGCCGCGCGAGAGGCCGAAAATGGCGCCGCGGGCCTGAGCATCCCAGTGCGGCGCGCCAAGACCGACGAACGCCGGCACCAGATAGACACCGCCGGAGTCGGGAACCGTGGCCGCCAGGCGCTCCACGTCGCTGGAAGTTGCGATCAACCCCAGCCCGTCGCGCAGCCATTGCACGGCGGCGCCGGCGATAAACACCGACCCCTCCAGGCAATAAGTGGTTTGCCCGTTGATGCGCCAGCCGATCGTGGTGAGAAGCTGGCGCCGCGAATCGACCGGCCGGTCGCCCGTGTTCAAGAGCAAAAAACAACCGGTGCCGTAGGTGTTTTTCGCCTCACCCACGTTGAAGCACGCCTGGCCAAAAGTGGCCGCCTGCTGATCGCCGGCGGCGGCCGCGATGCGGATCGGTTCGCCGAACAGTGCGGGCGAAGTTTCGCCATAGACCTCGCTGGTGTTCCGCACGTCGGGCAGCATGGCGCGCGGAATCCGCAACAGTTGCAAGAGCTCCGCATCCCAATCGAGGCTATGAATGTTGAACAGCAGCGTGCGGCTGGCATTGCTGACGTCGGTGACGTGCCGTTGGCCGCCGGTCAACCGCCAAATCAGCCAGGAATCGACGGTGCCGAACAACACCTCGCCGGCCTCGGCACGCGGCCGCAGGCCCTCGATGGAATCGAGCAGGTGGGCGATCTTGGTGGCCGAGAAATAGGCGTCGATCACCAATCCCGTCTTACGGCGGAAGGTCTCGGCCAGCCCTTGCCGCTTGAGCCACTCGCACAAGGGCGCGCTGACGCGGCTTTGCCAAACGACGGCATTCGCCACCGGTCGGCCCGTCGCGCGCTCCCAAAGAATGGTTGTTTCGCGCTGGTTGGCGATGCCGATGGCGGCGATGTGCGTGGCGGAAAGCGACGCCTTTTCGAGCGCTGCTCGGGCGACCGCGAGTTGCGATGACCAGATCTCTTCAGGGTCGTGTTCGACGATGCCGGGCGCGGGCAGAATCTGCGTGAACTCTTGCTGCGCCGTGACGACCGGCAGGCCATGCCGATCGAAGACGATCGCCCGGCTGGAGGTCGTGCCTTGGTCAAGTGCGAGGATGTATTGCCGCATGAGCGTCAATCTTACCGCGGCGCGGCGACGGTGGCGAGTTCGATGATTCGCACACCACCGGCGGGGACTTCCAGCAGCACGCGGTTGGTTTGGATACCCAAGGTTTCGTCTGGCAACAAGCGATCGCGAGCGGCGCGGAAAGGAACGTGAGAGACGATCGTCACGGCGCGGTTCTGGCGATAGTCGGTCGGCGCGATCCCTTGTTGCGGCTTGTCCTGCCCGGCGGGATTCAGCAAGGTTATCATCCAGCCGGTTGGCGTGCGGTTGACGAGCCAGTTTACGTCTCCGCGCACTTCGATCGGCATCAGTCCGCGCGTGAGGTGCGCGAACAGCCGCGGCAGCACGGGATGCGCCGTCTGGTCAATGCCCAATCCGCGCGGCAGCGAAAGATAGACGAGCCGCCCCGCGCCGCGATCGATTGCCGCGCAGAAAACGTCACCGTCCGGCGTCGTTGCCAGCGCGCGAAAACCGGCCTTGGCGTTCTTGGGCGAGGCGATTTGCCGATAGCGGAACGTCTGCGAGGGCTGTACTGCGGCCGAGCTTAGCCAAGAGTAGCCGTTGGCCTCCGCCGTCGCGCCGACGGGCGGCAACTCAAGCGCCTCGGCGCCTGGCCCCGTGAGATGAACGTCGGCCACGAGCAGCGTGCCGCCGCGCTCGATATACTGCGCCAAACGCCGGCCCTCGGCGGCCGTAAGGTCGATATCGCCCGCCACGATGACCACCGGATAGCTGTCGATCGTGTTCCATTTACTGACATCGGGATACGCGTAAATTACGTCGAAGATGTCGCCGAACACGCCCGCCACGTTGACTTCGTTGGTGCCGGTAATCGGCCGCTCGCTTTCGCGGCCGATGGGGTGATACGCCGTCCAGAAATACTGTTCGAGCATTTTTTCGTGCGGGCCGAATTTGAACTTATCCTGATGGCCGTGCCAGTTCTTGAAGGAATTGGGCCAATAGGGCGCCGGCTCCCAACCGTGCGCGTAATCGACCAGAATCGCCGCCGGCGTGTAGGGAACGCCGCGGTCGAAGCCGGTCTTCGTCGTTCGCAAGAACCGGTCGACGAGCTTCCCCTTGGGCGAGAGTTGCACCGGGTGCAGGCCCGCCGCGGTCGTGCCGCCCGGCTGCCAGAATTCGTCAAAGCCTTGCTCGTGATAGAACAGCGACGAACCGGCCATGTATTGATACCAGATATCGAACTTATACCACGTCATTCCGGCGCCGCTGAATACGCTGTAGTAGTTGTCGAGGATGTTCTTGGGGGAGTGGTAGCTCTGCGTGTCGCTGAAGATGGTGCTGCTATCGCCGAAATTGCAGCTCCGGTAAGTCGCCGTTTGGGCGCCGCGCTGCCGGGCCGCTCCGCGCATGAAGGCCCAACGCATGCCGAGCACGGTCGATGTGCATGCGCTCGATTCGTAACCGATCGTGCGAGCGCCCCAATCGGCGGCCAGCGGCGCGCTGATGATGTTGCCCAGGGACAGGCAAGGAATCACGTCGAGGTACGGATTCGCATCGAGATCGCGGCCATAAATCGCGCGGTATTTTTCCGCGTTCTTGGCGAGCATTAGCGGCGCGAAGGCTTCCACGAGTTGGCGGCGCGTGGCGGCATGCGACGTGGCGGCTTTCATCACCTCGTTATCAACTTCAAAGTAGCCCAGGCTTTCGCCGGCGATCGACCCAACGTAGCGGTCGCGATACTTTTGAAACATGGCGATGCCCTGCTCGCCGATCGGAACGCCATTGTGATAGTTCATCATCATGGCGAAGCGGCGTTCGGGTCGGGCGTCGAGCCAACGGGCGAACCTCCGCCCGGCCTCGTTGACCTCGCCGGTTTTCGCATCGACGGCGAAAATGCCCGGCCCGACCCCGTGAAAGGTCGGCACGATTCGCGGATCGGAAAAAATGGGCACGTCGTCGCGGCCCGCGTAGGTTTTCTCAAACTCGGCCCGCACACCGGCGTCGGCGATGCTATAGGGAAACCGCACACGATCCGGCTTGTCGCTCAACCAGGTCTCCGGCGCCAGGGTTTGATTGATATTCCAGAGGTAAAGGAAGCCCTCGTCGCGAAAGGTTCGCAACCTCCAAACAGGCGGCGGCTCGTAAGAGTCGGCGGCCTGCCAATCGGGCCGGCGCCGCGTCAGCGGCTCGATGTCTTCAGGCAGTTTGCCGCGCCACGAATCGAGCAGGTTCCAAGCATAATGATGCGGGCGATCCTTGATGCGCGGGCGATAGCGCGGATCGGTGGTGAGGACAATCACGTCGACTTGCCGCGGCTGGGCCGCCTTTGAGCTTGACGTCAGCCTCAGCGTGGCCGGTCCCTTGTCGAGATCGACGGCCTGCGCGGCCCAGCCGAACGCCCAGCCCCAGTAGAGCTTCATCTCATTGTCTTCCTCAATGACCGGATGCTCGCCGTAGCCGCCCGTCCATGCCGGCCGGCCGGCCTGCTCCACTCGCACTTGGAACGGCTCCGGCGTTTCGCGCCAATCGCCGTAGCGCACCCAAACGAAATACTTGCCGGCGGTAGGCAGTTCAATCGGTCTGGCGGCGACCGCGTGATCGTCGTCGGCCCCTGTGGCGATGGAGAGAAAACCGCTTTCGCCGCCTTGGTTCCACTCGGCGGCCCAGCCTGGTCCGGAGAGCGCCCAATGCCCGGCGGTGGTCTTCATCTCGGGTCTGCCCATCGGCCAGCAGAAGCCGCGCACGCCCTCCAGGTGCTCGGCCTCAATCCACAACGACTCCTGTGCCGCCGCCCGCGCGGCGACAAAATCAAAGGCGGTGAACAGACCGAATGTGAGAACCAAAAGAGAGGCGGAATAGTTCATGGATGCACTCGTCGGGCCGCGATTGCCGGATTTGTATGGCAGAAGAACGAAGATTGATCAGGACGCCCATATCTTAGTTGGACAGCGCCGCTTTTGCACGACAGACGGGCATAAATGACGCGGGCGTCGCGATGTCCAGAACCCCATTCGTCGTGTGCGTAATGTGACGAGATTAAGCGGCAACCCGACATTAAGCGACGACTGCGCAAGATGCCCTCGGCTTGCCCGAGGGAGTTTCGCGTTGGCCGTCTACAAACGCGGCCTTCCCTACGCTCCCGATTTTGCCCCGCTTGGCCGCCGAAGGCGGCCAAGCGGGGCAAAATTGGCAAGACAGCGCGAGCAACGCCGGATGTAGACAGCCAACGTGAATCTCCACCCGGCAAGCGGGTGGCATCAAAGCGTGATTTCGTATTGACCAAAGTGTATCGGTTCAGCCGGAATTGGAATTCTCTTTCTCGGTCATAATTCCGGCACATGGTGAACCAATGCCGCCGCTCACACTCAAGGAATGCGCCGATAGGGGCTGTAACCGTAGTACTTAGGCCGATCGTCAAGTCGAACATGCAACCAGGCG
>DASVGM010000483.1:0-4084 GCA_036379555.1 Pirellulales bacterium
CGTCAGCGCCGGAGTGGCCGTGTATCGCGCGCCGCAGGTCGCCGCGCCAACGATCGAACCTTTTCGCCTCTTCACGATCTTTTTCATCTGGGGTGAAGACGACGACTTCATGCTGCTGGGATCGAACCCGAACATCGAGCCTCTAGCCTCGCGCGACGAACTGCGCGAAACGGTGCTGGGCTGGGTGAAGCGCGAACGCGTCTGCGAATGGTCCACGCGCGAGGCGGTCTACTGGAATACAGCCAGCACGCTGCCTAATACCGCCAAACGCCGCGGCGGCGAGCATGCCGGTAGAATCTACCGTAATCCTGCCGACGCGCATGACGCGCTCGGCGATCCCTCCATTAAACCGCGCTTCATGGAAAACTTTTATCATGACGTCTCGCCCGACCCTCCGCACGATCAGACGCGTTTTCCGGTTCTCGATTGGACGCCGGACGAGCGGACTCCGGCCGTCCTGCCCGGCAAACAACTGTTGAAGCTCGGCGTCGTGGGCGACTTCTTGACCGCGGAGGGAGAACGTGCTTTCACCCAGGGAGAAATTCGTGACATTCAGAACCGGCTGACCGCCCTGCGCGGCGCCGTGGAGCAAACCGAACTGCTGTTCGTGATCGATGACACGTCTAGCATGAAGACCTGGTTTCAGGCGGCCGCGGATTCCGTCCTGCGAATTCTTCAAGCGGTGCGGAAAGAAACCGGCAAGCTGCGCGTGGCCGTGGCTTTCTATAACGACGTCATCGGCGGCGAGGGAAACGGCGTTGACCCTATGCCGCTGGTCGATGCGCAGGCGCAAGGCGCCAGCGTTGTGACACGCCTACGCAACCACCAGCCGAAAGAAGGCGGCGACCCGCGCGAAATGGTGTTCGACGGGCTGGTGCGCAGTGTGCGCGAAGCCGGCTTTTCGCCCCATGCCCGCAAGCTGGTGGTGCTCTTGGGCGACATGGGAGATAAGTCGAACGAAAACGACCCATCGCATGCCGCCGAGGCGGCGGTTGTCGCCGAGCTATTGCCGGACGGCGAATCGCCGCTTGAGTTTTATACCCTGCACGTCGTCGCCGCCGACCGGCTCAAGAACGAGGCGGTGCGCGCGTTTCAGACGCAAATGCGCACCGTGGTCAGCGAGTATCGGAAAAAGTCGAACGGCCTTGGCCAGGCGAGCTATGCCCTGTTAAGCGACGCCAACCAGGTGCGCGACGCCATCGTGGAACGCTTCGCCCAACTGCAAGCCGAGCAACACCGGCTAAGCAACCGGCTCGAAGAGTTGCGACGCGGGCAGGTTGCCGGCACCGCCATTGGTCCCGAGTTGGAAATGCTGTTGCGCGAGTACCAGATCGACATCGACAAACTCAAGGCGACGCGCGGCGCGCAAGTGTTTGAATTTGGCTATGCTTGGGTGAGCACCGTTCCGCCGGAAAAGGCGACCGCTCCCGACACGATGCGCTATGAATTGCTTGTTGACGGAGGCATGCTTGAGGGCATGATCAACTGTCTGAAAGGTTTGCGTAAGTTCGGCACGCAACCTGGAAAGATGGAACCACGCGACATTCTGCTGCAGGCCATTAAGGATCTTGTCGGCGAAGAAAACGTCGAGTGGTCTTTTGACGAGGCCATGCTCAAGGCCAAAGCGCTGAAAGGGCTGAGTGTCAGTTCCAAGCTGTTGCGAACCAAGTTGCGGGATATCCGCAACACCACGCTCGATCGTGACGAATTGTTGGAGATCGACCAAAAAGCGATGCTGTTGGAAGACGCCCGCGACGCCGTCATGAATCAGTACGAGTTGCGCGAAACGAGTCTCGGTCAAAGCGGGTTAAAGCGGCGGCAGTGGGTGCGATTCGGCAAGCCCGCCCCTAAGGAACGCGGCTTCTACATCGGTGGCAACCGCTTGAACAAATGGTACTGGCTGGAGAAAGCCAAGGAGTGGCCATGACGTTTGAGCTCGATTGCGTCACTTTTCACTACCCCCCGGGCGGCGCTCGCGGCGGCGATGCCGAGCCTGCGCCTCTCTTACGAGACGCATCGCTGACGATCGACCGCGGCAGCATCACGGCCGTTGTGGGAGAGTCGGGCGTGGGAAAATCGACGCTGTTGTACCTGCTCGGCTTGCTTTGGACAGGCCGGTTGCCCGGCGGCGAGATTCGCTATCAACCGCGCGATGGTTCCGCGCCGGTGAGCTACAGCGAGGCGATTCGCGATCCGGCGTGTTGTGAGCGCTTACGGCTTGCGGAATTTGGCTTCGCGCTGCAGTCGTCGTACCTTTTGCCCACGCTCACTTGCCTGGAGAACGTGGCCATGCCGCTGGCGCTGTGTGGCATGAGCGCCCACCGGCGGCACGCGCTGGCTCGCGAGCTAATCGCCGCCGCCGATCCGAGCGGGGAGCTTGCGATGTGCGCGCGGGATTTTCCCTCCAACGTGTCAGGCGGCCAGCGGCAACGCATGGCCTTGTTGCGCGCGGTGATTCACGACCCGCACGTGCTGTTTGCCGACGAGCCGGTCACGAATCTCGACAAGAAAAACGCCAACCGGATTTATGACTTGTTGGCCGAATGGCACGCCGGGCGACTCGTTCTCGACGCCGATCGCCGCGCGAAAACGGCATCGCCTCGCACCTTGATCTTGGTGACTCACGACCTTGCTCGTGCTTGTGAGGTAGCCGATCACGTGATCCATTTCGATGGCGATGGGCGGTTGAGGAAAGAAGACGCGCGGACGTTGGCGCCGCAAAGCGCGGGGCGGGAATGAATCGATGAAGTTGATCGCCGCGTTGAAATTCGCCCTCTGGTTCGCTCTCTGCGATGTCTGGCGCCCCGCCAGCCGCGGCGCCACGCTGGTCTGCGCCGCGAACGTCATCGTGCTGACGACCGCGGCCTTGCTCGGAGTGGGAACTCTAACCGGACTGCGCAACATCGAGCGTCAAAACATCCTGCGCGATCCTTTGTCGCTCTGCCTGTGGGTCGGCAATCCAAGCTTTTCGGAAGAGCGCCAGAAGCTCGTCGAACTTGATGAGTTGCGGACACGATTGAAAGACAAGCTCGGACCGCATTTCCGGGGCTGTCATCCTTTCGCCAGCAGGGAATTGGAATTCGAGATCGTTGGCGGGCAATCCAAAACAGGCCGCCTGGTTCTCAGACGCACGTGCGCCGGCCGGACGATCACGCCGGACGACCCGTACCTCGACAGCTTGTACAAGGATTCCCGGTTTAACGCGCTTCAAAGCAACGACGATGATGGCATCTTCGTCTCGGCTTATATGTTAAGCGAGCTTGGCTTTCAAAAAAACATGCCGAGCGAACTTTCGCTCGTGGCCACGTCCGGTTTGGAGCTAAAGATTCCGGTCCGAGGCGTTTTGGATAATCAGGTTGGCGCGGCGACAGGCCGGCCGCGGCGCTTGCCGCCCGGCTATGACTTTGTCATTTCCGAAGCCTGCCTCGACAAGCTGCGCCCGCGCATCGAAAACTCCGCGGCGCAATGGGTCGAGCTTGGCCCGATTCCCGACGATTGGGCGGCGCCGGGCAAGTTGCCCGCCGAAGCGAAGCAGGTTTTCGCCAGCCTCAACCTGTCGCGTCCGTACCACCGTTTCAATCAGGGTCTGAAATGCTGGCGCATCGCGTCGCACGGCTCGCCTCCTCCCCGGATACTGGAGTGGCGTTTAATCGCCCAGCGAGTCGCGGCCGCCATGCGCGCCGCCGACGTGCCATTGGAGATCAAAAACTTTGAAAGGACCGAGAGCGCCGGCGCCGCTTCGCCGATCGAATACGAACGCGCCGCGCTTTATGTCACCATTCCGGAAGCGCTCGAAGGCGCCGCCGACGTTGCCGAGGATTTCGGCCTTTCGATCGACCGCGAAATCGTGCAGCAGTTGAAGCGCATCGAGCGAAACAGCAAGTCGAGAATGGTCATGCTTCTGGCGCTGCTATCCTTTCTGGCAGTGACGTCTTTGATGAATATCTCGTCGATCCAGGCTATGCACGTGCAGCGCAAGATCGCCGCGATCGGCATGTTACGCGCCATCGGCATGAGCCGGCGGCTACTGGGAACGATCTATATTCTTGAGCCGCTTTTGATTTGCTGTGCCGCTTTTTTGGCG
>DASVGM010000484.1:0-13747 GCA_036379555.1 Pirellulales bacterium
GCGACGGCGTCAACGACGCGCCGGCGTTGGCGTCGTCGTGGTTGGGCATCGCTTTTGGTTCAGGGGCCAGCGATACGGCCCTGGAAACAGCCGACGTGGTGGTGCTTTCACCGCAAGTGGCGCTCTTGCCGCGCTTGATCGAGCTTGGCCGAAGAACTCGGCGAATTCTCATCGCGAACATTGTCTTGTCCTTGGGCCTGAAAGTGGCGGTGCTCGCGGTTGCCGTGGTCGGGCCGGCCGAGTTTGCCCGGCTCTGGCTGGCCGTCGCCGCGGACGTCGGCGCCACGTTATTGGTCGTGGCCAACGGCATGCGTTTGCTGCGTTCGCCGCCGCGCCGGGGTTCGCGGTAAGGGTCGTCCCGCGAGGTCAAAACATCAGGTCGCGTCCGGCAGGCGGGAAAAGCGATCGTACCACAGCAGCCCCGTCAGCGTTTTCGCGTCGTGAATCTCACCCCGCTCGATGAGCCTCATGGCATCCCGCCAGGAGACAAGGAGGTTTTCAATCTGCTCACCGGCCTCCAGCCGCGGCGGCCCGGCGGTCAACCCGGTGGCCAGAAACAGCAGCATGCGCTCGCTCAAAATACCCGGCGACATGAAAAACTCGCAGAGCGGTTCGAGCGCGTCGCAGCGATAGCCTGTTTCTTCTTCCAATTCGCGACGAGCCGTAACCAGGGGGTCTTCGCCAGGCTCCAGTGTGCCGGCCGGTAGTTCGATCAACGTCCGGTCGACCGCCACGCGGTAATTGCGAATCAGGCACACCCGGCCGTCCCCTAAGAGCGGTAGAACGGTGACGGCGCCTGGATGCCGGGCCACCTCGCGCTGGTGCGTCTGGCCGTCGGCCGATTGGTAGCTGAGCCGCACGACGTCGAACCGCCGGGTTTTTAAGAGGATTTCGGGTTGTTTCATAGGTGGTGAATTGCCTGTTTCGCGTGACGATGTTAGGATAACGAGAGTGGCGTCGTTCTCCAAGCAACCCGGCCGTAACTGGGTGTCGGCAATATGCGCGATCTGTTGAGTTGGAACATCTCTCTGGGACGTTGGGCCGGTGTGCAAGTGCGGCTGCACGTCTTTTTCGTTCTCGTCGCCGTGGTGGCGTTGTTCGCAGGCCCCAGCACCCTCAATCAAAAGCTCTTTTGGGAAACCGCCGGCGCCCTGGCGATTTTTCTCTTTAGCGTACTGGCGCATGAGATCGGCCATTGCGTGGCGGCTGGACGTGTGGGCGGCGTGGTCGATCAGATTGTGCTCTGGCCCTTGGGCGGATTGACTCAGGTCAATCCTTCGCATGACCCGCAGAACGAATTCCTCACGGCCATCGCCGGGCCACTGGTGAATTTGGCCTTTTGTTTTGTGGCGTTGCCCGCCTTGGTGCTGGAACACGGCAATTTGGTCAGCCTGCTCAACCCACTGGCCCCCCCGGTGAGCGCCAGCGGCCTCACCTGGCTGAATGCCTGCGAATGGTTGTTCTGGACCAATTGGCTGCTCATGCTGGTGAACTGCCTGCCCGCGCTGCCGTTTGACGGCGGCCGCGTGCTGCGATCGCTCTTTTGGGCGCATCATGACATTCGGCAAGGTGTTTGGCTGGCGGCGCGCGTGGCTCAATGCACGGCGGTTGGTTTATGGATCTTGGCCGTCTTGATCCACCGCAATGGTGAATACAGCTTCGCCGCGTTGCCGTTCGCTCTGGTGGGCGTGCTGTTGTTTTTTAGCGGCCGGCAAGAAATCGAACGAGTGTACGATGTGGAGTCGGACGATGCCTTGTTCGGCTACGATTTCTCGCAGGGCTACACCAGCCTGGAAAAGACCGTTCCCGCGCGCAGGCCGTCCAGCAGCCCTGTGCGTCGCTGGCTTGATGACCGCCGCACACGCCGCGACGAACGTCAACGTCAGCTTGAGGCCGAGGAAGAACGCCGTGCCGATGATGTGCTGGCCCGCTTGCATGAGTTGGGCAAAGACGCTCTTTCGGATGAAGAGCGCGCCCTGCTCAATCGCGTGAGCGAACGCTTACGAAATCGCCTGCGCCCCTAAAACGGAACCCAATCGGGTTTAAGCCCAATACCGTTTGAACGGTATTGGGGCTTGCCATGGAGGCGCATTGCCGCAAATCCGGCTGGCGTTCCGGCAGACCAGCGGCACTCGCGGGGCGGCGACTTCAAGGCGCGCCCCCCCCCTTGACACCGGGAATCCGTTTGTTGATAATTAGACAGACACCTAAATATAATGCTCGTGAGTCGTCTCCTTGAACAACGATGTTTTCAAAGCCCTTGCCGATCCGACGCGGCGTGAGATCCTGCGGCTTTTGGGCCACGGAGAGCAAAACGCCGGGCAACTCGCCGAGCGGTTTGACATGACGAAGCCTTCCGTATCGCACCATTTCGCGGTGCTGAAGCAGGCCGAATTGGTATGCAGCCGCCGTGAGGGCCAGCAGATTTTCTATTCGCTCAACACCTCCGTGCTCGAAGACGTTTTGACCTGGCTCTGGGACGCGTTCGGGCACGAAAAAAAAACCGCGCCGTCGAGGAAACCATTATGACACGCAAATGCTCCGCAATCGCCTTGGGGTTGACGCTCGCGGTATGGGCGACGGCGCTGGCCGCTTACCCGTATCTGCCCGAAAAGATTCCGATTCACTGGAACATTCGCGGCGAGGTGGACGGCTACGGCGAGAAGACATGGGCGGTGTTTTTGACGCCCTTGGCCATTGTCGCCTTGTGGGGATTGTTTCGCCTGTTGCCGTGGCTTTCGCCCAAGTCGTTCACGCTCGACACGTTTCGCGGCACGTACGAATTCACGGTCGCTTTGACGCTGGGACTGATGGCGTACATTCACGCCTTGATGTTGTGGGCGGCCTGGGCGGGGCCTGTCGATGTGAGCCGGCCACTGTTGGCGGGAATGTGTCTGTTTTTCACGTTGTTGGGCAACGTGCTGGGCAAGGTCAAGCGAAATTTCTTCGTCGGCGTGCGTACGCCGTGGACCTTGGCCAGCGAACGAGTTTGGATCGATACGCACCGTCTGGCGGCGCGGCTCTTCGTGGCGGCGGGCCTGATTGGTCTTGTGTTTTGCGTGGCGGTCGGAGGGTGGGTCGCCTTCACCACGACGTTGGGACTGATTGCCTGCGCGGCCCTTGTGCCGGCGGCATATTCGCTCATTCACTACAAGCGGCTTGAACGTCAAGGGCTAGTGTGAAGGCGATCCGCTTTTGAATTCGGGCGGGAATTTGATCAAGCGCGATCGGACAGGCTTGACTCTCATTGAGCTCACACGAAACAATGATAGGCGTTTTACCAACCGACTACGAGGAATCCGATGGCCGTTAAAGCCTCCCCTGAGCACCTTGCCGCGATTGCGTTATTTGCCGATCTAACTGCGGCCGAACGCGAAGGAATCTTACCGAGTTTCGACGAATTGACGTATTCGGCGAATGACATTGTGATCCGCGCGGGCGATGCGGAATCCGCGCTCTACATCGTTCTCAGCGGCGAGGTGGAGATCGATCTGGAGTTGGCGGACATCCCCAGCGCCCCCGTGGCGTCGGTAGGGCCGAACGGCGTGTTCGGTGAAACGAGTTTTTTCAATCCGGCCCCGCACAGCGCCACCGCCCGTTGCCGACAGCCTTCGACGTTGCTCCGCCTGCGCCGCACGGAGTTCGATCGCCTTTTGTCGAACAACTCGCTACCGGCATTTCGTCTCAGCGTAAAAGCCGCGCAAATCCTCGCCTCGCGATTGCAAGCCACCGATCGCTGGGTCTCGGAGTTGCTCGGCGAGCAGCAACAATCAATCGCGGCGAGTTGGCGACGGTTTCGCGAGGGGCTGAGCGGGTCGTTCGACGTTCCGCATGGTTTTATCCATCCTTAGCGACCGCGTCCGTTCAGCGCTGCGCATGCTCGGCGGAAATCGCGCGCGAGCCAAGTTCCGTGAACCGAGCCAGCGAGCGCAGGTGCGAGAGCAACCTGCGCTGCCCGGCCTTGAGGTCTTCGTGCCGCCGGCGTTGCAGGCCGTGTTGCGATGTTTCGCCCTCGTCGGCGTGATCCAACGCCATTCGTTTTTCATCATCACAAATCCGCTCGGACTGGATCCAAGCATGCTCTCGCTGAGCATCGCGTTGTTCGTAAAGTGTCAGGGCGGCGGCATGAACCTGCAGGTCGTGCTTTTGCCGCTCCAACTCCAAATCGATCTGTTTCAGCTTGACGCGGAGCGCATCGATCTCTGCTTGCCAAATTCGCACGTCGTCGTGCCATAGCGCGCGTTCGCCGGTGCGTTGCCGATGGTTCTCGTGAAGTTGGCATTCCGTGTGAGCAGACATTTTTCACCTTCCACTGCGAGGTAGCAGTTCTTGCGATTCAATTCCTCCAATCGCAACAGAAGCAATGTTTGCGCCAACGAAACAAATACGCGATTTGAGGCATTTCATGTCACCGACACTTATCAAGTGCGCCGCGGAGCGCGCCATCTGTGCGGGTCGGCGCGCCGTTCACCCGCCTGACCGTTGATCGACGGCGTCTGTGGCGAGCCGCTTTTGCGCCAACACGGTGCCCGGCGCCGAGTGATAATCCAGTTCAAAACCGCGATCGCGGAAGATGGCCAGCATTCGCGTATTGTCAGCGGATGTTTCGGCGATCAAGCGACCGACGTGCCAATCGCCGGCGATTTCAAGAGAGTAATTCGTTAGCCGCCCGCCCAGTCCGCGCGATTGCCAGCGA
This sequence comes from Pirellulales bacterium, assembly GCA_036379555.1. Classification (GTDB taxonomy): domain Bacteria; phylum Planctomycetota; class Planctomycetia; order Pirellulales; family JAICIG01; genus DASSFG01. Next base: position 4,697 of record DASVGM010000484.1, read on the forward strand.
TCAATGACCAGTACCGCGAACTCCGCTTCGCGGTGGTCGGGGTCGGCGGCCAATGTCGCTACGCCGACCAGTTTTTTGACGCCTTCGACGATCGCTTCCGCGACGATCGCCAACTCGCGGTCGTAATCGAGATAACAAAACCGTGTGGCCATCTCATGCGTGGTCTGTTGAAACAGGCCGCGAAACCGCGCCCATAGCGACTCGCGCGAGCAACTCGCGTGCAGTTCATGCCACAACGGCTCGTCTTCGGGTTTGATCGGCCGCAACAGCACCTCGACGCCGTCGGCCAAGGTGACCGGCCGCACGTACTGTTCAGGGTAGGGGCGGATCGCCAGATGGCTGAAAGCTCGCATTGGCGACCTTATGCGCTGGCCATCGACGACCATCCGCGCGTCGAGCGCGATCGTTCGCTCGGGCGTGGCGAGCAACGGATTGACATCGATCTCCATGATTTCAGGAAAGTCGGCCACCAGGTACGAAAACCGCATGATGATCTCGATCAACCGCTCGATGTTGACGGCGGGCCGACCGCGATAGCCGTTTAACAGCGGCCACGAACGAAGCGATTGCAGCATACGCATCGCCAGTCGCTCGTTCAGGGGCGGCAGCTCTAGCGCGCGGTCTTGGTACAATTCGGCGGTGACACCACCCGCGCCAACCAAGATCACGGCCCCGAATACGGGATCTTGCTTGGCGCCCAGAATCAGTTCGACGCCATCCGGTGCCGCGATCATCCGCTCGACGGTGACGCCTTCGAGACGCGCTTGAGGGCGCTTTTCGCGTGCCGATTGCATCACGCGCGTAAAGGCCCGCCGGACCTGCTCGCCATCGGCGAGGTTCAGCGCCACCCCGCCCACGTCGGTTTTGTGGGTGATGTCGGGCGAACTGATTTTGAGCGCGACGGGATAACCGACGCCGTTGGCGGCTTCGACTGCTTCGTCCGCGGTGGCGGCGCGCCGCGGCGCGGTGGTCGGCAGGCCGTACGCATCGAGCAATTCCATTGAGGCGCCCGCCGAAATGACGTGCGGACGCTCGCCAATGGCCTGGTGAAACCGGCGCCGCGCGGCGGCGCGATCGACCTTGAACGTCAGCGGCACGTCGCGCGGAGTTTCGTAGAGCGTTTCCTGGTTGCGAGCATAAGAGATGAGATACATGAACGAGCGGGCGGCATGATCAGGAGTATTGTAGGTGGGCAGGCCGAAGCGATTGAGGATTTGCACGCCTTCATGCACCGACTTGCCGCCCATCCAGACGGCCAGCACGGGTTTGGACGAATGCGACGCCACTGCGCCAACCGCGCGGGCCGCGCCGGTTGGGTCGGTCATCGCCTGTGGCGTGAGCATGACCAGCACGGCGTCAACGCCTGTGTCGGCCAGCGTGAGTCGCAGCGCCTGCGCGAAGCGTTCCGGCGGCGCGTCGCCGAGCACGTCGATCGGGTTGCCGTGCGACCAGCAGGAGGGAAGGATCGAATCGAGCTCCGCTATTAAATGGTCGGACAGCAAGGCCGGCGTACCGTGTCGCGTCAGCAGGCAGTCGGTGGCCATCACGCCCGGACCACCGGCATTGGTGATGATGGCCAAACGCGGCCCCTTGGGAATGCGCTGGCGGGCGAGCAATTCGGCGCAGTTGAAAAGATCATCGACCAGCGATACTCGCACGACGCCGGCGCGCTGAAAGGCGGCATCGTAAACGGCGTCGACTCCGGCCATCGCGCCGGTGTGCGAAGCAGCCGCCTTGGCCGACTGAGCGAAGCGGCCCGCCTTGTAGACGATAATCGGCTTTTGGCGGGCAAAAGCCCGCGCGGCCGACATAAACCGCCGCGCTTCGCTGATCGATTCGACGTAGAGCACGATCGACTGGGTGTGCGGATCAGCGCCGAAATAGTCGATCAAATCGCCGACGCCGACGTCGAGCATATTGCCGATCGACACAAAATAGGAAAAGCCGATGTTTTCTTCCAGCGCCCAATCGAGCACCGAGGTACACAAGGCGCCGGACTGCGAGAGAAAGGCCACGTGCCCGGCCGGCGGCGTCGCGGCGGCGAAACTGGCGTTGAGCTTCGCATGCGGCCCGATGATGCCCAGGCAATTAGGCCCCACGATGCGCAGCCCGTCAAATCGCGCCGCTTCTTCTCGCACCCGCTCTTCCAACGCGCGCCCTTCGGCGCCCACTTCTCGGAAGCCCGCGGAGATAATAATGACGCCGCGCGTGCCAATCTCGCCACACTGCCGCACGACATCGGGCACGGTGGCGGCGGGCGTGCAGATGATGGCCAAGTCAGGCGGCGATTCGAGCGCGGCGACATTGGCCACCGCCGGCAACCCTTGCACGCTCGACCGCTTGCTGTTGACCGGGTGAATCGGGCCGTCGAATCCGCCGCTGCGCAGATTCTGCAAGAGAGTATGTCCCACTTTACCCGGTTGATCGCTGGCGCCGATCACCGCCACGCTACGGGGCCGAAAGATTTTATTGAGATTGCGAATGGGCACGGCAAACTCCGTTTTTTAGTGACAATCACGCGAGGTTATTTAGAACGCTTTCTGGTTCAGCACCGGTGTCACCGCTCGACTCAGGTTTCGCAATTCATCATCCAGCAGGGCCACGAGATCATCGAACGTCACCATGCCGACCAACTCGTTGTCGCGGTTGACGCCGTCAAACTTGCATCGCGGCGGCGCGCTCGGGCACGGGCGATACGAAACCATCGGGCTTAATGGCCAAGATCGAGCCGTCCGCGGAGTTTAATACTTTCTCCGCCGTGTTGCCGATCACCATGCCTGCCACTCCGGCGCGGCCGAGTGTGCCCAGCACCGTTAAATCGGCGCCGAGCCGCTTCGTCGCCGACACAATGCGCTTCCAGGCGTCGCCGCGTTCAATGACGATCTGTGGATCGACCGGAAGTTTCAGTTCGCGCGTGAAGTCGCGCGCTTGCTCTTGCAACTGGCGACGTCGACGATGGCGACGGGCGCTTACTGTCGGCTCTTCGTTGTCAGACCAAATGATGTCGAAGCCATAATCCACTCCCTCCGTGTCGACGTGCAGCACGCGCAACGAGCAATCGGCGCGTCGCGCAAGCTCGGCCGCCAAACGCAACGATTGGCGGCTGACGTCGGAGAAATCAATCGGCGCCAGGATGGTGCGCAAACTTTCCTTCGCCGGCTGCTTAACAGTCCACACCGGGCAAGGGCATTTGCGCACCAGCCTGGCCGCGGTACTGCCGATAAAGAACCGCGAGATGGCCGACAGGCCATGCCTGCCGGCGATCACCAGATCAAACTCCTCGCTCTGCACGGTCTGAATGATTTCGATAAAGGGAGTTCCCCATAGAATCTTTGTATCGAGCGCGACCGGCCGGCCACGGTAAGGTTCGATGAGGTCGCGCAAGCGCCGGTCGGCCCAAGCCAGCAAACGACGCTCGACTTCTTCGGAGTCGGCGGCGACATACCAGGGATTGTTGAGGAAAGTGGTCGTCGTGTCGTGCGGGAAAGGAATGACGTGCGCCACGGTCACTTCCGCGCCGACAAGTTCGGCGAGCCAAACGGCCTGGGCCATCGCCCCCGACGCGCCCTCCGAAAAATCGGTCACGACGAGAAGTTTTTGAAACAGCGGTGCGTTCATTTTATCTTTCCTCGAACTAATACGAGTTGTCGATCATCAACTTCGCCGAGCGCGGTTCCTTCGCTCGGCTCTGGTGGGGGCAACTCGCGCGCCAAATTGTCAATTTCCTGTTTTTCGGTAATTGCTTCATTCGGCCCGGCGTGAAGCGCGCTTGGCCGGTGTGCCGTATCCGCACGCCGCGCGCGGAAACGCGCAACTCATTCCGCTTTGCGGAATAGATCGAGGAAGCGGTCTTCGTAGTCGGCGAAGACTTCCAGCCGGTCAAGCTCGCGCTTTAACTCATAAGCCTTCGCGCGATCGTGGGCGGCTTGCTCAAAGAGCCGCTCGATGTGCCGAGCGTCTTTTTCAGCAAGACGGGGTTCCTCAGTGACTTCAGGCGTGAATGGCTCCTCTTCGGCCCCATATTCGCGGCCCATCTGCTCTTCGATCTGGCTCAGAAGCTGGCCGAGTTGTCGCTCGATGACGGCGGCTTGCTCCTCGAGTTCAGTCAAGTCGATCTCGATTCCGGCCAGCGCGGCAAAAACGCGCAACACCGCCAACGACGCCTTGGGAAACGGCACCTGGGCGAAAATATGCGGCATTTCGCCGAGTAAACACGCGCCGTGCAAGCCCGCCTCGGCGGCGGCGCCAAGCAGCACGCCGTTCAGACCGCTGATTTGGCCATCGTTCAGCAACGTCAGTTCCAAAGGCCGCAGTTCGTCGAGTGTTTGCTCGTCGGTCGCGGCGGCAAACACTCGCGCGTCGTGCTCGGGATGCATCTGCGTGGCCATGGCGGCAAACGTGAAAACCCGCGTCACGCCTAGTTTCTGGGCATATTCGATCAGCCGGCGGCAAAAAGTATATTTGCCCAGCGGCGGTTGCGCCTCACCGATGAAAACGATGATGTCGTGAGGCTGCCCCGGCGCGTTCCAAAGAAACAGCCGACTGCGCGGCAACCGTCCCGCCTGAATCAGGCCATTCTTGACCTCGACTTGTTCAACATCGAAAAGCTCGCGCGCGGAAAACTCCGCCAGCGCGCTCATGCCCAGCTTCGACATCAAATAATATCCGCCCGCCAGCGCCACATGCCCCATGCCCGGCCACACCGCCACCAACCACCGATCACGTTGTTTCTTTTCGACAGCCATAACAAAAGCTTGTCAGAAAGCGCGCGGGTCGTCAATTGCCGGCTCTATCCAGGCCGCCGGCGTTTCGGCGGATCCTGGCCGGTAAGATCGCTGTGCTTTGCCAGGCGCTTACGGGGCAATCGCGATGTGCGGCACAGTCTTTGCGGAAATTAGAAAGGGGTCTTAACTTACAATTGGATGCGTTAATCAAAAGGGCGAACGAGTATGAACGCAAGCTTCAATGAAAACGATCTTGATGAGCGGCAGTTGCTGCTGGACCGCATGGCGGCCGGTGGAATTAGCCCGGCGGTGCGGGCGGCCATGGCCAGAGTGCCGCGTGAGAGGTTTGTCGCCCGGCGGCACCGACACATGGCCTATGCGGATTGCGCTCTGCCCATTGGCCGCGGTCAGACGATCAGCCAGCCAACGATTGTGGCCATGATGACGGAAGCATTGTGTCTGACGGGCCGCGAGCGGGTGTTGGAGATTGGCGCCGGCAGCGGCTACCAGGCGGCGATTCTCGCCGAGTTGGCCGGCTTCGTGGTGACGATGGAACGGCACGGCGAGCTCGCGCGGCAGGCCGCGAGCCGTTTGAAAGACTTAGGGTATGAAAACGTCCTGGTGTTGCATGGCGACGGCACGCGTGGTTGCCCGGAGCGCGCCCCGTTTGAGCGTATTATTGTGACGGCCGCGGCCGATGAGTGTCCGCCGGCGCTCTTCGAGCAGCTTGCCGAGGGCGGCATTCTGTTGGCGCCGCTGGGAAATGGCTGGGGGCAAACACTCGTGCAAATCCGCAAAGTCAACGGCGCGCTGGTTCATCGCAAGTTGTGTGGTTGCGCTTTTGTTCCACTGCGCTCCGACGAATCTATCCGTCCAGCGGCGGAGTTAGTTTCCTGACTTGTCAGGTGTGATCACGAAGGATTCCTATGCAAATCACCAGCCATTTATTTGCCGGGAAAATGCCTTAAAGACGCATCGTTACCCCGCCAGCCGGCGAGAATTCACCCACGAATTCTTCGGAAGAGCCTTCGTTATCTCACGCCGAATGGCCGTGTGCCGGAGGCGCGATGCCGCGGTCAAGCCGTTTGGTGTACGCCCTCGTTGAGCCAGGCGACGGCGTCGTCGCGCTGGGCCGCGTCGAAATAACGAACCGTGGCGCGGGTGAATGGCTTGCAAAACATGGCCATGCCCGCCTCCCACTTTTTTTCGCCCACCAACGCCAACCGTTCGATATCGGCGAAGTGCCGCAGGTCGAACTTAATATCCTCCCAAAGGGCGCCCAGGCTCCAGCCGTGGAAATCATGCATCTCGACAAGCATCCGCAGTTTGCCGTGCTCCTTGATGCGGCGCTCGATTTCAGGGACGAAATTTTCGTAATCCTGTTTGGTCAGCTTTTCGCTCAGCCGGATGGCAAAGATTTTTCCTTCAGCCTCTTCTTGAATCTCGACGGGCATCGTCAACCTCCTGAAAGTAAGAAAGTAAAAAGAACCGATCGATTGGAAACGTCCGCTTACGTCGGCATTTTACCTTAGGGAACACTTTTACGCATCTTCTATGCCGACGTTTTGCGAAAGAACAAAACGCCGGCTGCGATGACCTATGCCAAACTGGCAAACAAGGCGGAGAATGCCGCGCCCACGATCAACAAAAAGGCCAGCCATACACAGACGTCGATCGCCGGCGCAGGGGCCAAACGGCGGTCGGTGCGCCGGTAGCGAAGGTAAAGCGCGGCGCCCGAAATCACCGGCAGCGTCACCGCCTGTGCTAAGCCGCCCAAGAGCACCATGAAGGCCGGATCGCCAAAGGCGAAGAAGAGCGTCAACGCCAGCAGCGGGTAAAGAATGCAAAAGCGCCGAATCCAGCGACCGCGCGCGGCGGCGTCGGCATGCCGCGCGATACGCGCCAGGCTGACAAAATCCGCCGACAATCGGCTGTTGCTCGCCGTGGCCACGTAGAGCGTTTTGAATAAAACCACGCTGCCGCCCACCAAGAACAGCGTCTTGGTCCAAGGGTGCCCAAAAGCTTGCACGTACATCTCTGCCAAATGCGCCATCATGTGTTGCTTTTCAGGAACCAAATGCAGCTTGTGCAGCACGGTGGCGCCCATGCAATAAAAGGCCACCGTCGCCACGGTGAAAACCGCCATGCTCACCCAGGCGTCCAAGGTCATCACGCGCAGCCAGCCTCTGGCCCGCCGCGCCCATTCGGCGTCTTCTTGCCGGGCGCCGGTAAAGCGCGCGTAGCCCTTCTCCAGGCACCAGTACGGATAGGCGTATAATTCCGAAGCGCCGACTCCAGTGATGCCAAACACGGAAAAAGCGATCGCCACCCCCGCGCCGCCATCGGGCAATGACACCATCAGCCCTCGTCCCACATCGCCCCAAGGGATAGGAAAACCGGTAAAGGGGAGCGCCAGCACGCAGGCCACCGTGACGCCGGTGACGCCGACGACCAAGAGCGTGGTAATCGCCTCGATGCGTTTGTAGCCGCCGCTCAGCAAGAGGCCCACCGCCAGCAATGCCGTGGGTATCGCCCAAACGTAAGCCGGATGCTCGGTGCAGACGCCGGCCAAGTAAGGCGAGATTGGCTGTAGTCGTTCGACCAAGGCGTGGGTGCCGGCCGGCCAAAGCAGATGGATGGCCTGCCCCACGCCGCCGACCATCGCGCCGAGCTGAAACACGGTGGCCATCAACATGAAGAACCACCACCAGACCAACCAATGCGCGCCGAATCGCGGACCTGGCAGAGCGTCGAGCGCGGCCAGCGTGGGCTTGCCCGACGAGAGCGAGTGCCGGCCCAACTCGACTTGAATAAACACTTTGGCCACGCAGCTAAAGAGAATCAGCCAGAGAAAGGCGAAGCCGTGCTCGGCGCCCATCTTGGTGGTTTGCAGCAGTTCGCCGGTGCCAATGATGCTGCCGGCCAGGATGATGCCCGGGCCGATTTGCCTGAGCGCCGACCAAAGACTTTCCGGCGGTTCGCGCAAGGCGTCGGGCGGCAGGGCATACGGATCATATTCGGTGTGGGAAACGCTCATCGCTCCGATTACAACCCGATCGGCGCCGCGTGTAAAGGCGCCGGCCGTCCTTGCTTACCTGGGATTGAGCGGCGAAGAGGCGGACATTTCCCCACGCGCGGCCCGCTTGGGTTACACTAAGGACATGAATCTGCCCCTGATAACCTCCGACGCGGTCGAACCGCTGCTGGCCCGCGTGGCGTCGGGCGAGCATTTATCGCTCGAAGAAATGGCGGTCGCCGTCGATGGCATCATGCGCGGTCTGTGGAACGAAGCGCAGATCGCCGGGCTTTTGCTCGACCTGCGTAAAAAGGGGGAAACGATCGACGAAATCGCCGGGGCGGCCGCGGCGATGCGCCGGCACATGACGCCCATCGCCACGCGGCGGCGGCAAATTGTCGATACCTGCGGCACCGGCGGCAACGCTTCGGGCATTTTCAACGTCAGCACCGCGGCGGCGCTGGTCGCGGCGGCGGCGGGCGCGGCTGTCGCCAAGCATGGCAACCGCCGCGTCACCAGCAAAAGCGGTTCGGCCGATGTGCTGGCCGAACTGGGCGTGAACGTGCAGGCCGGCATCGATTGCGTGAGCCAATGCCTCGACGAATTGGGCATCTGCTTCTGCTTCGCTCCGCTCTGCCACGCCGCCATGAAACATGTGGCACCGGTGCGGGCGCGGCTGGGCGTGCCGACGATCTTCAATCTTCTCGGCCCGCTGACCAACCCCGCCGGGGCGCCATACCAGCTCATGGGTGTCGGCCGCGATGAACTTCGGCCCAAGCTGGCCGCCGCGCTGGCGCGTCTGGGCGCGACGCGCGCTCTGGTCGTACATGGCGCCGACGGCCTGGGTGAAATCACCATCTCCACCGCGACGCGCGTGACCGAAGTTCGCGAGGGCCGGTTGCTTGAACATACCTGGTCGCCGGCCGACTTTGGACTGACCCCATCGCCGCTGGACAACTTGCGAGTGGACGGACCCGCCGACAGCGCGCGGCGGATTCGCCAGGTTTTAGACGGCGCTAGCGGGCCGGCACGCGACATTATCGTCATCAACGCCGCCGCCGCCTTGTGGCTGGTCGGCAAGGCCGATTCGTTGCCGTCGGCCGCCGAGCTGGCCGATGCGGCCCTTCGCTCCGGCGCGGCGGCGCAATTGCTCGAGCGGCTAATCGAGCGAACCGCCGCGGTAACTCAAGTCGAGCAACTCAATCGGGTGCATCACCCGTAACGGCCGGCCTTGCTGCCGGGCTTCGCGGACGATTTGCAACAAGCAGCCCGCGTTGGCGGCTAGCACCACCTGCGCACCAGTGCGCTCGA
>DASVGM010000485.1:0-7417 GCA_036379555.1 Pirellulales bacterium
GCATGGCCGAGCGTCTTCATCGCCAGCAGTCCGGCGATTTCACCGACAATGGCCGCGTTGATAAGCGCCAAACCGATGAGGCTCAACCGCTCGTTGATCTTAGGCAGTCCATAAAAATGATGGAAAATACGTTGGCTGACGCCAAAAATCATCAACATGGCGAAGCCGTGAATCTGCATGTCGCGCAACGGAGCTTGCCAGGTGGAGACGAGCGAAAGCAATTCCTCGCCACTGACCGTGGAGGTGACGGTGAGGTAAACACTTTCGTACACCGCTTGGACAATAAACCAGGCCAGCGCCGAGATGATGTAATAGTCGTAAAATACCAACGGCTTGCCGCTGCGCCGCCAGGTGGTGAGAATGACCGCCACAAACGCGGTGATGGCCGTCACCTCCAGGCACGAGGCGCCGACCGCGCCCCACCAGGCCCAAACATGCTCCGCGGCGAAATATTGCCCGAGCGAGCGGACAATCAGCCCGACCAGCAACATCCAAAACGTCGCCAACGCTACGCGTGGATATGCCAGTGAGACATGCTTGAAGCGCGGAAACGCCTGATAAGCGAAGCCCATGACAAACAGGCCCACCCAGCCGAAGATTTGGGCGTGCCCGTGGGCGTTGATCTCTTGCATACCCGCCGCCGCGAAGGAACCCCCCAACGCGACCCGCGCCAGCAGATAGGCGCCCCAGGCGGCCCCCAGCGACAGCACCACGGCAATGCCGGCTTTGAAAAAGGGCCGATAGATTGTGTCGCCCGGCTCCGCTTGCTCCGCGATCGGCAAAGGCGCGGGCGGCCGCTGCTCGTGCCGGATTTCGTCCAGCAACCGAAAGATCGGCACATCATGGGCGCGGGCGAAAAAACCCAGCGTCTCGACCGGCCCTTCCGGGCCGCCGCAGCCGCGCAGGCCGTAGCGATCAAGCACGGTTCGAGCCTGCGGAAGCCGGCGGATCACATCGGGAATAAGTGTCGAACTGTCGGGCCAAGCAGTGGTGCCGGTCATGGGACACGCTCCATTTCAGGACATTGTGGTATTTATATCCGATATTTGCGGCTAAGTAAAGCGCCGACCGTTCCGGCGAGGCTTCGTTCTTGATTCTTTGTCGCATTAAGCGACTGATAAGCAACGCGCGTGCCGCGACGAGGCGCGGCGGCGATTATGCGACTCTTGACCCAGATTATTCTCCCACCCTCGCGTGGGCGGCGCACTGAAGCGTAGCGGAACTCGTGAGAGTTCCGGCCGTAAGCGACGCCCACGGCCAGACTTCTCACGAAGTCTGCTACGGGCCGATCAATAATCCGGGTTAGCCACGTTTACGCAGTCTTGATAATCGGGTTTGCCCTGGTGTGTGCGAGTTGGGCATGGTCGTGTGCGAAGTGGCGCGCCGCTGTTTAGTACGGCAATTGCCGCCTTCCGCTCCTTGGATGCAACTTTGTAAACTTGCCAACATCTACGACGATCTGGCTACGACGGCTTCGCCTCCATACGCAACACGGCCTTGGGGGCGGATAAGCGAGTTTATGGGTCTCTTGGCGCAGCAATAGGCGCAGGCTCGCAACCGAGAATTCACTGATTACCCGCCATGCGAAACTTCTTCATCGATGGTCTACCAGGCTTTGATTCGCGCATGCTAAATCCTGAATTATTTGGCCCCCTGCTTTTGCGCGCTCAGGGCTCCGCTCTTTTTCTTCGCTGCTCCCGCTTCATGGCGAGAATCTCGGCGCAATCCGGCGAGGTCGTATGGCTCATCGAGCGACACCCCGCCGTCACGACGATCAGCGAATCGACGTCGAAACTTCCACGTCACATTCGGACTCCCCTGTGGCCCGTCGGATTTGAAGTTTGGTACAGCGAGACCAATGATGTTATCGCAGAGCTACTGCCCACCGAAGATGGTTCTGCCCTGGTTTCGGCGCGAGATGCTGCAACGGGTCGATCGTTGTGGGAACATTTCATTCCCATTCCGGCGCCAGCGATTTGGGCCGAAGGGTCGCCCGCCTGGCCGGGCGCACAAACGGAAGAGATTGACGCCTTCTTCGGCAGCGATCCGACTTGTTTGGTTGTCTGTCTCTCACGGCAATCCCGGCGGAGCATGTACTACTCCCCAACGATAACAGTCAATACGCTGCCCCAGTATGCCTGTCAATTGGACGCAATTCGTTTGGACGTCTTGGCGGGGACGGCGATTTGGCGAGCAACCTTTCCCGGCGTTAGCGTCGGAATCGTCGAGCGGCAATCTTTTGTTGGCGTCTGGTCGAGCACGTGCCGCTGGGAACCGCATCATCCGGCCGTTTTGCCCGGTGCCGAGCAAATAGGAGTGCTCGATTTTGAAACAGGAATAAACCAAATATTGCACGAATGCGGAAAAGACCTTGGCTGGCCAATCCACGACGGGGCATTTGTGGCCGTCCCCTGGCACTCTCGCGGCGACGTCGGAGTTATGTGGCTCGATGAGCGTGGAAAGCAATTGCGACAAGTGAGATGGCAACAATCCAAGGTCAACTCGACGCGTTTGCACCACACCGGCGCGGGGCTCGCGCTTCAGGTGAACGATCAAACGCTCGCTTGGTTGGGAGAAGACGATCCTTTGTGGACCGTTCGCGCCAAGCCCTACATTTATAAGGTCCATTGCCGCGCTGGCAGCGACGTGTTTGTCGCGACCGACGGGCGTGGCGGGCGTTTGCTTGCGTTCGACCCTGTTTCTGGCCGGGAAACGCTGAACCTCAAGCCCTTGGTCGGCGGTGCTGGCAGCCTTACGAAAGTGCCGGGCCATGATCTGCTGGTGGCAAGCTTCGCGACGTCGCGCGCCAACAGTCTTGCCGGCGAGCTGCTCGTTTTATCCATGCGCGACCATGCTTATCAATTGGATCGTCGATATGGATCGCTACTTGGGGTATGGGAGCACGGTGCGCTCTGTCTCGCGGGAAAAAAATGGGAACGGCTCGCAATCGTCGACCTCCGGTGTACACCCTGACGCCACACGGCCGCCGACGCCACGCGATCGCCGGCGCCACGCATCGCCACGAGGCGGCGACTGCGTTTTCAGGGCATACAGGCCGTTGCGGCGACAGCCCCTCGCGGTGGGCGATAACCCTGAGCTCGCCCACCTATTCCGCCGTCACCTTCACCCAATCGCTGGCGTCGAGCGGCATCGTCCAGCGCACGCCGCCGCGCGAGAGTCGCTCGAACTTCAATGGCCCGTGACGCACGGATTCTACCCCTGCCACAGGACGATCGGCCTTCAGTTCCATCGTCACTCGCCGCAACGGCTGAAGTGTGTAGTTGGCCAAAGCGACGAGTGTGCCTGGCTCGCAGGGTAAGGCAACGGCATCGACCAGGGGCACGTCGCAGGTCAACGCCGCCGGTTGGTCGATGCCGCGCACGGGCAAAAGCAGCAGCTCACGCGCCGCCGCCTCGAACCGCCACGGATTGTGCGATCGAGCGAGGCGCTCGCGATCGGCAGTATCGGCAGTATCGGCAGCATCGGAACCAGCGGCGGCCGCGTCGGGCGCTTGTGAGGCGGCGGAGTTAGTCGCCTCCGGCTGATCGGCGTTCGCCGCCGCGGCCAGACGCGCGGCTAACTTGTCGTCGAGCGGTTGCCGTGCCGCGAGCGCGGTCTTGATGTAAGCCAGCGCCGGCAAAAAGCCGCTGGCAATGATCCGGCCTTTGCCGGCCCCACGGGAAACGACCGCCGGCTTTCCGTCGGCGAACGTCGCCAGCACCTTTCCGCCCTCGCGCGGCGTGAGTGATTGTTTGACCGAAAGCACTTCCAAGTTGCTGCCGCTCCAACTCACCGTGTCGCGAGCGGGCAGGTGATGCAAAAACTTGCCCGCCGACAGGAAGGCGTCGAGCGTCGCCGTCTCGCCGCGTTCGGCCGGCGATAAATCACTCAACACATCGAGCGGCCGATTGAATTCATCGCGGGAGGCCGCGCCGGCCGTCAGCCACAGCGTGCCGCCGCGCTGGACCCAGCTTCGCAGCTTCGCCGCCGCGTCGCGTGTCAGATTCGGCCCCGATAGGTAACATACCTGGTAGTCATCGAGTCGGCCGGCGGCCACTTCACGCTCCGGCACAATGTCCACCGGAATTTGCGCGTGAGCCAGCGCCAACCAGGTATGCATCCGATCAAAACCATACGCCTGATTGGTCCAATGCGTCCAGATGTCGGCGGACGAGCTATAGAGAACGGCCACCTTCGCCGGCGCCGGACGCGACGTTCGCAGCCAGTCTTCAACCGCGCCAATCTCACGGGCAATCTCGGCGTTGGCGGCGTACATGTCAGGCTTGCCATACCAAACGCTCGAGCGCCACGCGGGACCGCCCTCGTGGCTGCCCCAGCTTGGTCCGTAATGATAGTTCATCCACATCCGCACGCCGCGGGCGGTTTCGCTGGTGGCCTTGAGCTTCACGTCCCAGGGCGTGCGCCCGGCATGGGCGATAAGATAGTGGCCGATGGTTTGCCCGCGCCGCCGCGCGGCGGCCCGCATCAGATCGACGTTGAAGGCCGCGCATTGATACGTCGAGGAGTTGTTGGCCCAGTCCTCGCCCCAGATCGCGTTCTGATCGTCGCTGTCGAGCAGTTCAAAATAATCGACGCCCTGGCCGCAGAAATTGGCGTGATAGACCGCGCCGTCGCTGAAGTTCACCAGCGTCGGAAACGAGTGCTGATAAGCATTTTCGATCAACTGCCGTTGCACCGCCATGAAATCGCCCAGCGCCCGCGTGCGATACAGTTGCGTGAAATAATGCAAAGCCGGCAGGCGGTCGCGATCCGATTCGACGACCGGCCGCACATCGTCCCAAGTTTCGACCAAAAGGTCGCGCGGCCCAAGCCCCTTTTTGCCCAGCCAGGCGCGAAAGCCATCGCGGTAGGCATCGTCGCGCGCGGCGAACGAAGCGGGCTGGCCGGTCGGTTCGTCCATCAACATGCAATAGGCGATGTCGGCGATCTTGCGGCCGCCGCGGTGGAACTCGGCGGCTTCGCGCGCCGCCTGTTCTTTCATTTTATCGAGATCGGGCCGGCAATAGGAACCTTCCAACATCTGCCAGAGGCCGTGAATCCCGCGGTCGTAGCCGCCGTTGAAGCCGACGTGGCCGAGCGTCTTTTTCTCGCGCGCGACGACCGCCGCATCGACCGGCAGTTCATAGCCGCCAATGTTCGCGGCGACAAGAAAGGGAGTGAGCACAGGCCGCTTGCCATACGCCGGCCAGGAGGCGGAATCAGCGGCGCGGCCGACCTCCTCGGCGAAATCGCGATCGCGCTTCAGCCGAGCGAGGTTGGTTTCCGATTCTAAATCGGGCGGCGCGATGATGACCACGCCGTTGGGCGTGGCGTCGACGTCGAACGTCTTCACCACCTGAATGTCGTGATCGCCGGCTTGATCGCCGCCAGAGGCCGCGCGGCCGAACTCGAATCGGGCCAGCAGCCGCGATGCCTTTTCGTGGTAGGAATGCCGCACCGACAAGTTCAGCGCCGCGCCTGAATCTTGATACACGGTCGGCGTCAGATTGCACCACGGCGTACTCTCGCCCGACTTGAGCATCTGACCGGCGGCCGGCGCGAGCGCCGCCTGAGCGCCGTCGCGCGCCAAGGCATAGTGCGCATACCACGGCGAGCGATAATGGTCGGCGAACAAGTGCATATACACCGGCCGCTCATAACCTTTGCCAAAGGTCACGCGCACGTAGGTTTGCGGGCCGTAAGGCCGATGGTCGGGCGCCAGGTCCATATCGTTCGTCAGCAGCAAACAATCGACGTGCCGAACGTAGCCGATGCAGTTCTTTTGCTCGTGCTTGGCGATGGAAAGCGTGATCTCACCGGTGGGCAGGTCGGCGTCGAGCGATTTCCAGACATATTCCCAGTTTTCCACGCCCGCGGCGGCTTCCGCGTCGAACACGCCGGTGGCCGCCAGCTTGCCGTCGGCCTCGACCGCCAGATCGAACGGGCCGCGCCAGCGATCGACGTGCATGTAGCGGACCCAGATTCGATAGCGTCCGGCCTCGTGGAGGGAGATTTTCTTGTTGGCGATGGAGTCCGCCGGACCATCGGCGCCCCAGAGCGTTTTGGTGCGCGACGCGCGACGCGTTTGGTCGTTCGTTGTCGCCCGCCAGCCCGGCGAAGACGTTTGAAATGTTTCCGCTTCGATGAAGACTGTTTCGGCGGGCAAGACGCCGCCAGAGCAAACGATCAGGCACCAACAGGCGGAACGGGTGAGGAGTCGCATGAGCATAGCCTTGTGGGAATTTGGTTCTTTATCGCGTTGTTCCACGTGGCTATTCTAACACCCGCCCCCGTCGGCTGCAGGCGTCTCATTCGAGGCCGCTCCGTGGGGATGCTTTTACGTGCGGGCGACAAAGCAATGGCACGCCGCTTTGTCGCCAGCGCGCCGAAGCAAAGGTCGACGGCGCCAATGGAGACCGCACCGTCTCCCCCCACCTTCGGCTAGGGGAGGCTTGCCGCGCTCACAAGTCGTTCACTAGAATCCGGCGCGTATACGGTTCGTCTCATTTCTTCTTCTGACTACCGGGAAACCATCATGAAACGCATTCGCCGCGTTGCGTCGCGTCGTTCGAGGCATCAAGCCGGGGGCCGACGCCGAACCTCTCAGCGTGAAATCCTGGAACCACGTCTGGTTCTCGATACTTCTCCGCCCCCCATCCTGCAATGGTTCGAGGGAAGTTACAACAGCATCGAGCAGCGTGTGCCCGACATCTTCGCCGCCGGCTACGGCGCGGTGTTCACGCCGCCGCCGGGCCGGGCCGATTCGGGAAATCAGTCGGTCGGCTATGACGTTTATAACCGCTTCGATCTGGGCAGCCCCGGCGACCCCACGCTGTATGGCACCGAGGCCGGCATGAAGGCGATGATCAACGCCATCCATCAAACCGGCGATAGTTACTATAGCGATCTTGTCTGGAACCACGATGGCTTTGAAGACCAAAACACACCCGGCTTCGCCGCCGCCGGCGGCTACCCCGGCTTTGCGCTCTATCTGAATTCCTCCAACAACTCTCAAGGCTACAACGACCCCTACGGCGATTTTCACGATCCCAGCGATACCAGCACGACTGGCATGCGGCTGGCCGGCCTAATCGACATCGCCCAGGAAAAGAACTATCAGTTCATCCGCAGTCCTGTCGGGCCGAATCCCGACAATATTCCGGCCGGCAGCGTGCCGTATAACGGCCGACTGGCCAACGTACCCACGCCGAGCAACGCGCAGTTTTATCCCGACCACAACCTGACGCCGATCACCTTCAGCGACCCGGCCACCGGCCAGTCGAACGTCACCGTTTATCCGTTCAACCTCACGGACCCAATGGACGGCACGCCGGAACCGGAAAACGCCACCGGCTACCTGATGCGCTACACGCAGTGGATGGTGCAAGTCATGGGCGTCGATGGTTTCCGCCTCGAC
>DASVGM010000486.1:0-3384 GCA_036379555.1 Pirellulales bacterium
AATTGTGGCGCTTTCGCTGTTCGCGCCCGTCCGCGCCATCCGTGGTCGACAGATAGGTTACTTATCAAGGTTTGGCACAGGAGTCGACTGGAAGTACAATTAACTTGGTCGGGCGTATTCAAGGAGCGCGGTCATGACCTATCAAGGCACTATCCAAAACGGCGTCGTGGTTCTTACTGGCGGAGCGAAGCTCCCGGAAGGCGCCACGGTCACCGTCGTGCCGGTGCCAACCGAGGGCCGCGATCACGATCGCTCGATTTGGGAGAAGTTCGAAGAATTGGCGCGCTGGGCCGAGAGCCAGCCTTGTGATCTACCGTCGGATCTAGCGCGGAACCACGATTATTATCTGCATGGGCTCCCCAAGAGATCCTGATGGCGGTTTTTGCCGACACCTTCTTTTATCTCGCCCTTCTTAATCCACTCGATGCGGACCATGCTCGCGTGCGGGCGGAGAGCCGATCTCGCCGCGGGCTTGTTGTCACAACACACTGGGTGCTGATGGAAGTTGCGGACGCCTTTGCGCGTCCGGCCTACCGCTCCAAGTTCGTGGCTCTGTTGAAGCAATTGGACGCCGACCCGACGTCCAAGCTCATTCCCGCGGATGAAGCGTTATTTCGGCGTGGCGTTGAACTTTATGAAGCGAGGCCCGACAAGGATTGGCCCCTCACCGACTGCGTCAGCTTCGTGGTCATGGAAGAAGAGCAAATCAGCGAGGCTTTGACGGCGGACGTTCATTTCGAACAGGCTGGCTTCGTCGCGCTGCTTCGGTCAGCTTGAGCGACTTGTTAGATGCCGACTCGTGCCGCTGAATACGCCCATAATGTCCGGCACTAAACCACGCTGCACGAATTGCTCAGCAATCCACATTTTTCCATCGAACCTCGAATGTTCGTTGGCTCGGACTTTCATATTCCACACTCGCTCGTGCAACGAAATGCGGAAGAAGGCAACCTGTGCCTTCTCGTGTTGATTCGGCTCGCGCTGGTCAATGTCTGCCAAGTCGCGGGCCAATTGAAGGAGCACCGATTCATCGCACCGAACCTCACGTAGGGGACAAACCACGTAAGGGCGGCTGGTGCCGAAACATGAAAGGAATACAACCGCATGGTCGTCTCGTCGGGCGTCATCCAGGTCCGAGAAGCGCTCCCACGAGCGCGGAGCAGTAATTCCGGGAACGTCGATCACTCCATACCCTTTATCCCGCAATTCGTGCAATACGAGGTCGCGAACGCCGTAAAGGTCGATGATCTCCCGTTCTGGCTCGGGCCCACAATCGAGTCGTTTCGCCTCCATCCACTCTGAATCGAGCCGATTCAGTTCAGCTTGCGATGCCGTTCCCAGGAATGGCAAGGCGCGTCCGTACCACCATAACTCCCTTCCCTCGAAGAGGCCAATTGCGGCTAGATTGCGAAGGTCGCCATCGTCGCTACGAAGCATTTCGTCTACGAAGCCGAACGCCCGCGCAAGAAGCCGGTTCCGCCCTGGGCTGTCGCGCATTGCCAGTAGGACCTCGACGTAACACGCGAACATATCCTCGAAGAAGATATAGGCGCCTGGATCGGAGCCAGGTGGTCCCTCAACTTTCGCGTAGACGTCGACGGCACGCTTTAGCTCCGGTAGTGCAGTGGCAAGCTGTTGTTCAATCTCTTGGTACTGAAGCCGTGCCATGGCGCACCCAGCGGTCACCATTGAATGATGCCACAATTACCGACGACGAAACGGATTGAATCATCGCGTATGCACGTAGCGGTGGAGACCCATTCGTGCAGCAGCGTCTCGACGCCATACAGAGAAGCCACCGGCAGGTCGGTTAATCACTCGCGTCTTTCTTATCCGTGTTCATCCGTGTCCATCCGTGGCTTCTTCTGCGGTTACTTGACCGCGGCCCGATCGGGCTTGGGCGGCTCGAACTTGCGGATCTCCTGCCCGTTGTCGCCGTTCCACTCGCGGAGCACGCTGTCTTGCCCGCCGGCCAGCTCGATCTTGCCGTCGGGCGTGGTGGCCGCGGCGTACATGAAGTCGCCGCCGCCGCCAAAATTGCGCACGTTCTGGCCGTTGTCGGTATTGTAAAGCCGCACGGTCTTGTCGCCCGAGCTGACCAGCACCATCGACGTGCTGCCCACAAAATTCACGGAGGTGACTTCTTTGGTGATGCCCTGAATCGTGCGCAGTTGATCGCCGCTGGCAAAATCCCAGACCTTCACCACGTTGTCGGCGCCGCAACTGGCCATCACCTTGCCGTCGGCCCGCCAGCGCACGCCCAGCACGTGGTGCGTGTGCCCCTCGAACGATCGCACAAACTTGCCGTCGGCCACCTGAAACACCTTGATGAATTTGTCCGACCCGCACGAGGCCAAGAGCTTGCCGTCGGGCGAAAAGTCGAGACCCAGCACCGTGTCGCTATGCGCCTCGGGCAGGTCGCGCACCAGCGTGCCGTCGGCCACGTTCCACAATTTCAACTCGCCCGCTCGCGAGGGATCGCCGCCGCCTGACGCGAGCAGCTTGCCGTCGGGACTGAAATCGAGCGAGGTGACGCGGTCCAACAGCGGCGACATCGGTCCGCCGCCGATGGTGCGGACCAGCGTCCACTCGGGCAGCGTGTTGAAGACCACTGCTGATTTGTCGGCGGATGCGGCGACAATCTTGTTCGGCCCGGCGTAGGCCACCGCCAGCACCGCGCCGGTCTGGCCGCCATAGACTTCGCCAACCGCGCCGGTCTCGGCCTGGAACGTGTGTACCAGCTTGTCGTCGCCGGCCACGGCCAGCTCCAAGTTGTCGGCGGAGAAGGCGACCGATTTGAACGGCAGTTCGCCGGCGGACGCCGCTTTTTTGGCCGTTTCCAACGACGCTTCGGTCTCTTTCACCTTGGCCTCGGCGGCCTGCTTCACCTGCTGCGCGACGGGCACCGCATCGGTGGCGCGCTTGGCGGCCACATTGGCCGAGTCGAGCGCCTTGTCAGCGGCCAGCTTGGCCGTCTCGGCGGCCTGCCGAGCGTTCTCCGCATCGTTAAACGTCTTGGTCTTGGCCGCCAGATCGTCGGTGGCGGCTTTTTGCTTGGTGGCGGCCTCGGCCACGGCTTTTTCGGCGGCGGCCATGCCGTCTTGTGCCGCTTTGAGCTTGGTCGCGGCTTCCGCAGCGGCCTGATCGGCGGCCTGCTTGGCTTTGACGAGATCCTGGTTGTTGGCATCTGCATTGAGCGCGGCCTGCGCTTTGGCCACGGCCTCGACCGCGGCTTTGTTGGCGGCGTCGGCCTCGGCCAGCGCCTTGACGGCGGCGGCTTTGCCTTCCTCGGCGGTCTTGGCTACCGCCGCGGCATCGGCCACCACCTTGTCGGCGGCTACCTTGGCTTCCATGGCCTTCTTGGCCGGCTCGGTCTTTTCGGCC
>DASVGM010000487.1:0-4006 GCA_036379555.1 Pirellulales bacterium
GTCTCCGGCCGCCTCCGGCGAGACGGCGCTGGTCGCCGGTTTTATTGGCGCCGGACTGGCTTATCGGCATTGGCGCGCGTCGTCCCGCGAGCGGCTGCGGGAGGAAGACGATCTCTTGTCGTCGCGGTTCATGCGCGGGCACGCGTCGATTCGCCTGCGGGGAGGATCCTCGTGACGGTCGATCCTTTGGAAACACTTCTTGAGCAACTGCCCAGCGGTGACCCGCACGTTATCGAGCAGATTTTTGTGAACCTCGCCCCAGGCTTGCGGGCCTTGGTGCGCCGTCGTCTGCCGCGGCCGTTGCGGGCCAAGCTCGATTCGGAAGACGTCGTGCTTTCTGTCTGGACGGACGTGCTCGACGGGTTACGTAATGGGCGCTGGTCGTTCCAGGACGCCGCGCATCTGCGCGCCTTTATGAACACCGCCGCCCGCAACCGCTTGATCGACCGTCAGCGCCAGCACCGCGCGGCCATGGAAAAAGAGCGGCTGCTGTCGCTGGAAGATCGCGACACCCTGGCCACCGACGGCCCCGGCCCCAGCGCCATCGTGCGGGCCGACGATCTCTGGCAACAGCTTTTGGCTCTCTGTCCGCCGGCCCACCACGAGTTGCTCAGACTCAAACGCCAGGGCCTGACACTGAGCGAAATCGCCGAGCGCACCGGTCTGCATTCAAGCAGTGTGCGGCGAATTCTATACGACCTGGCGCGACAATTGGCCGCCGCGCAAAACAGCGAAAGCGGCTAGCACCGGATGGGCAGTTCGCAAGCCACCGCCGACCCCTCCCGCTTGTCGTCCTCCGCACGCGACGCCACGGAGTCGCTGGCGTCGGATGTGGCGCGGAGCATGGCCGCGGCCTGGCGCGAGGGCGAGCGGTTGAGCGTGGAGCAGGCACTCGTCCGGCGGCCCGACCTGGCCGCCACGCCAAAAGCGGTTTTGCGATTGATCAGCGAAGAGCTTCTCTTGCGGCGCGAGGCCGGCGAGCGGATTGAAATGCACGATCTGCTCTCGCGCTTTCCCGCCTGGCGCGCCGAGTTGGAACTGCTGCTGGCCTGCCACGATCTTTTCGAGGAAGCGGCCGCGCCCGACTTTCCCCAGGCCGGCGATGAGTGTGGCGAGTTTCTGCTGCGGCGCGAAATCGGCCGCGGCGCGCAGGGCCGAGTGTTTTTGGCCAACCAACCCGCGCTGTGCGACCGCCCGGTGGTGGTCAAGCTCACGGCGCTCGACGTTGCCGAGCACCTGTCGCTGGCCCGATTGCAGCACACGGGCATTATGCCGTTGTACCTGGCGCAAGACCTGCCGGAGCGGCGTCTGCGGTTGTTGTGCATGCCTTTTGTCGGCGGGGCCAGCCTGGCCGCCATTGCCGCCGCCCTGAGCTCCGTTCGCCTCGCCGAGCGCAGCGGGCAGACCGTGGCCGATGCGCTGGCAAGCTGTCATCACGAGATCACGCAGGCCGGCCCGGTTGGCGGCCCGGCGTTCGACTTTCTTCGTCAGGCGACTTACGAGCAAGCCATCTGCTGGATTGGCGCTTGTCTGGCCGAGGCATTGCACTTCGCGCACCAGCACGGGTTGGTGCATTTTGATATCAAACCCTCGAACCTT
Organism: Pirellulales bacterium; assembly: GCA_036379555.1. Taxonomy (GTDB): domain Bacteria; phylum Planctomycetota; class Planctomycetia; order Pirellulales; family JAICIG01; genus DASSFG01. The sequence continues at coordinate 1,600 of DASVGM010000487.1, forward strand.
TTGCTGGCCGGCGACGGACAGCCGATGTTGCTCGACTTCCATCTGGCGCGGGCGCCCATCGCGGCCGGCGGCCCATCGCCCGACTGGATCGGCGGCACGCACGGTTATATGCCGCCGGAGCAAACCGCGGCATTGGCGGCCCTGCACGAGGGAAAACCGATTGAAACGTCCCTCGACGCCCGTACTGATGTTTACGCTCTGGCGATGGTGCTCGACGAGTTTTTAACTGGCGGTGGTAACGCCACCGAGCGTGGCGTGGACCACCGGCGGATCAATCCGCGCGTGACGCGCGGCTTGGCCGATATTTTGGCCAAGTGCCTGGCGCCGCGGCCTCAAGAGCGTTATGCCGACGCCCAGTCGCTGGCCGACGATTTACGCCGCCACCTGGCCGATTTACCGCTGCGCGGCGTGCCGAACCGCAGTCCGCTGGAGCTATGGCGCAAATGGCGGCGGCGACGGCCGCGCTCCGCCACGCGCTTGGCCGCCGGCCTGGCCGGCGTCACCGCGCTGTGCGTCAGCGGTTGGCTCTGGACCGCCGATCGCGTGCGCGAATCGCAACAAGCCTTACTCGACGGGCAGCGTTTGCTCGATCGCCAGGTTTTTCACGAAGCCATCGCCCGGCTGGAGCATGGATTGGACGGCCTCAGCGCGACGCCCGGCGCCGGCGCGCTGAAGCATGCCTTGCGCGATTGTTTGCAGCAGGCGCGGCGCGCGGCATTAGGCGATGAACTGCACCGCTTCATTGAGCGACTGCGATTCGCCGACGGCGGCGCGGCGCTCGACGCACAAGCCGCCCAGGCGGCCGCGCGGTCGTGCGCGGACTTTTGGCGACAGCGCGATCGCCTGCCCCAGCTCGCCGCTTCAACTGCGCCTGAAGCCGTGCGGTTGCGCGGCGACGTGCTCGACCTGGTTGTATTCTGGCTCAACCTGCAAGCTCGTTCGCCGGGCGACCGCCTCACGCCGGCGGCCGCCGCCGAACTCTTGGTCCAGGCCGAGGCGCTGTTGGGCGGCAGCGTGGCGATCGCACGCGAGCGGTCGCTGCGCGTCGCCGGCGACGAGGCGCGGGCGCTCGATGAGTTTCGGCGAGCCGTTCGCGAAGAGCCGCAAAACTTCTGGGCCAATTTCCATCATGGCCGCAGCGCTTATCGCCTGGCGCGATATGACGAAGCGCTGAACGCCTTTTCGATTTGCGTGGCGCTCGCGCCGCGGCAGGCCGAGTGTTACTATAATCGCGGCCTGGCGTTGACCTCTCTTGGCCGGAAACCGGACGCGCTTTTGGACTACGACCGCGCCTTGCAACTCGATCCAACGCTCGCCGCCGCCGCCGCCAACCGCGATGCGCTGCGGCGGCAAGATAACAAACCCGCGGGAAACGGGGCGCCCTCTGGACGCCGTGGCGTTCCGTGAGCCGCCAATCGGCCTTGCGCGTGGCGGATTTGTGCCGCCTCGCCAATTCCAAACCGCCACGCCACCCGCTATGCTGTGTCCATGTTTCTCACCGAACCAGCGCCGACGCCCTACGACCTCCGTTTTAACGTGGCGGGCGTACCGGTGCGCGTGCATCCGTTCTTCTGGCTGATGGCCATCCTCCTCAAGGCCACACAAAACCCGCGCCCCGACGTCGTGCTTATCTGGACCGTCGCCGTGTTTGTCTCCATTCTCGTGCATGAACTGGGGCACGCGGCCGCGATCCGTTACTTTGGTTGGCGGCCGCACGTGGTGCTCTATGCGTTCGGAGGACTGGCGGTTTATGAGCCGACCTCGCATCGCACCTGGCCGCAAGTCGCCATCGCGCTGGCCGGGCCGATGGCCGGCTTCTTACTGGCCGCAGTGGTCTTGCTCGGCGTCGTGCTGGCGGGCCACGCCATCCGTTTCGACCCCTCGGACCTTTTCTCATTGCCCATCCGCTTTGAACCGTTCGGATCGTTGCTCAAGCTGAATTTGTTCATTAACTACATGTTGTTCGTGAACTTTTTCTGGGGCCTTTTGAATCTGCTGCCTATTTATCCGCTCGATGGCGGGCGAATTGCCCAGGAGTTGTTGCGGCATTGGAATCCGGCCGATGGCATGCGGCAGTCGCTCATCATTTCCATCGCGGCGGCGGGAGGCATGGCGGTTATCATGTACGTCAAACTGCACGACGTGTGGGCCGCGTTCATGTTCGGCTACCTGGCCTTCATCAACTATCAAGTGCTCGATCAATTTGACCGGCACTACCGCGGCCGTGGCTGGTGAGGCGTCATGTCGCGTTGGTTCATTCCGCTCGCTGGTTTTCAACCGGCCGACCTGCCTGAGCCGCCACGCTCTTTTTGGAGCCTGGCTGGCCCCGGCGCGGTGCTGGTGGGGCTTTCCATTGGGGCCGGCGAGATCATCGTCTGGCCGCGAGCCGTGGCCGAGCATGGCGCCG
>DASVGM010000488.1:0-10742 GCA_036379555.1 Pirellulales bacterium
CACTCAGTCTGGCGGCGCCGGGCGGCGATTTTCAGATCGTTGGCCCGCAAGCCGGCCTGCCGTTGACCGACGCGGGTTGGGAAAGTTTCGCGGCGGAGGAGCGCCTGCGATTGGCGGCGTTGAATCGCGAGTCGCGCCGGATCGCCGGCCACGCGGAAACGGAGTATTGGCAACGGCGGCACGACTGGGCGCGGCAAGAGTTGGCGGCGCGGCCATCCGTGGGGCGGCCCGCCGGGCCGTCAGAAGCAAAAGACGGCTTGGATTCCCGTTCGACGGAATTGCCGCATCGGCCAAGCGCCAATTCCGCCATCGACACAATCTTGAGCGACGCGGGCATTGCACCGCCAGGCCCGATTGACGACTACGCCTTTCTGCGCCGCGTGACGCTCGACGTGATCGGCGCCATACCCACTCCCGAAGCGATCGCCGACTTCATGGCCGAGCCAGACCGCGAGGGCCGCCGGGCGGCGGCTGTTGATCGTTTGCTTGACAGTCCGGCTTGGGCCGACAACTGGATGGGCTATTGGCAGGATGTGCTTGGCGAGAATCCCAATCTGGTCAATCCGACGTTGAGCAACACAGGCCCGTTTCGCTGGTGGATTCACGAGTCATTCAGCGACAACAAACCGTTCGATCGCTTCGCCACCGAACTGATCTTGATGGAGGGAAGCAAATACTTTGGCGGGCCGGCCGGCTTTGAACTCTCCACGCAGGACGACGCCCCGATGGCGGTCAAGGCGCGCGTCATCGCGCAGGCGTTTCTCGGTTTGGACATGAAGTGCGCCCGCTGCCACGACGATCCGCGGCACGATTTCCGGCAACGAGATTTGTTCAGCATGGCGGCCATGCTGCGCCGCGGGCCGCAAGAAGTGCCCAAAACCAGCACCGTGCCGGGCGACGAGGCGGCGCACCAATCGCTCTTGATTGAAATCACACTCAAGCCGGGCGAGCGGATCGATCCTGAATGGACGTTCGCCAGCTTGAGTCCTGACGACTTTCCCGACTGGGTGCTGCGTGCCTCGGACGACCCGCGAGAGCGGCTGGCCGCGCTGGTCACGTCGCCGCGCAACGAGCGCTTCGCCCAGATGATCGTCAATCGCCTCTGGCGCCGCTACCTGGGCCGCGGGCTGGTCGAGCCGGTCGACGATTGGGAAAACGCCGAAATCACGCATCCGGAGTTGCTCGACTTCTTGGCACGCGAGTTTGTGGCGCACGATTACGATCTCAAGCACCTCACGCGGCTGATTCTCAATTCACGGGCCTATCAAAGCCCCGCGCGCGACTCCGACGCAGCCAACGCCGACGCGGCACGGGGCGCGCTAGCCATCCGGCGGCGGATGTCGGCCGAGCAGCTTGTCGATTCGCTGTTCGCGGCGGCGGGCAAGCCACTCGACGCGGGGCCAATCAATATCGACATTGACGGGGCGCGGCCGCAGTCGAGCTCGCTGAACCTCGGCCAGGCCACACGAGCCTGGCATTTCACGTCGCTTTCCAACGAGCGCGATCGGCCGAGCCTGGCGTTGCCGCAAGCTCAGCCGTTTGTCACGTTGATGGAAGCGTTCGGCTGGCGCGGTTCGCGGCAAGACCCGCTAACCGTGCGCGCGGATTCGGCGGAAGTCTTGCAACCGGCGATGATGGCCAACGGCACGCTTACCGCGCGGATTGTTCGCCTCACCGACGACAGCGCTTTCACCAGCCTGGCACTGGCCGAGCGACCGCTCGACGAGCTGGTGCGACAGGTTTATCTGCGCGCGCTTTCGCGCTGGCCATCGGACGCCGAGCGATTGGCGTGGTGCGACGTGCTGAAAACCGGCTACGCCGATCGCCGCATCGACGCGCCGCTGACTGCCGTGGCGCCGGTGCGCCAGTTGGTTTCATGGTCGAACCACTTGGCGCCCGAGGCGACCGCGTTCAAAGCCGCCTTGGAGAAGCGCGTGCGCGAGGGCAACCCGCCCACACGTCGTTTGCAGCCCGACTGGCGCGAACGGTTGGAAGACATGCTCTGGGTGTTGGTCAACTCACCGGAGTTTGTGTTTTTGCCGTAGATCGCGGCAAGCTCGTTCTTGCTGGGCGTGCCGGCGCGCGGCTAAAATAGGGAGTGGTTCGCCGCGAGCCGCACAAAAAACGGGCGCGGAGATCATCTCATGTTGGAATGCCTATGAATCGCTATCACTTACTTGCCGCCGAGACCTATTGCTACAGCTTTGCCAATTACGAAGACCACCTGGGCATTGGTAGGATTTTGATGTACCGGAGTTGCAGATAAACAATCATGTCGAATCAAAACATGGCCGACTATTTCCAGACCCGACGCACATTCCTGGCCGGCGCGGCCCGTGCGGGCCTGGCGATTTCCGCCGGCGCGGCGATTTCCACGGCGTGCCCCGCCCAGGCCGACGATGCGCCGTCCAAACCGCCGCGCGGAAAAACGGAGCACTGCATTCTCATTTGGCTGGGCGGTGGCGCCGGCCAGATTGACACGTGGGATCCAAAACGCAAGGGCGATCCGAAAACAAAACGGCCCGGCTCGTATTACGACGCCATCGACACGGCCATCGCCGGCACGCAAGTTTGCCAGCACCTGCCCAAGTGCGCGGCGGTGCTCGATCGCTTCAATCTGGTGCGAACCGTCCATCATGAGGTCATCGACGAACATGCCGCCGCGACCAATCGCATGCACACCGGCCGGCCGACCAACGGCACCGTCGTTTATCCTTCCATCGGTTCCATCGTGGCGCACCAACGGGGGCCGGTGAATCCCAAAGCGCCGGCCTATGTGTTGATCGGCTACCCGAACGTCACGCGCGGGCCGGGCTTTTTAGGCGCCAAGGCCGGCTATATTTATCTGACGGACACGGCTTCCGGCCCGGCGGGCTTCACACCGCCCGCCGACGTGAGCGCCGAACGGCAAAGCCGCCGCGAACGGCTGCTTTTGCAGACCCGCGCGGATTATCTCGCCGCCCACGAGAGCCGCACCGTGCTCGATTACGACGCCACAATCGCCGCGGCGTTGCGGCTGTCGGGGCCGCAATTCATGAACGTCTTTCAGCTCGATCGTGAGCCGGCCGCTCTGCGCGGCGCCTACGGCGGCGAGTTCGGCCAACGTTGCCTGTTGGCGCGGCGGTTGTTGCAGGCCGGTGTGCGGTTTGTGGAAGTATCGCACAACCTGAACTTTATCAACGGCACCGGCTGGGACGTGCATAACGAGGGCATTCTCAACCAGCATCTGCTGATTCGCGAGCTGGACGCGGCGCTGGCGGCCTTGGTGCTCGACCTGGAGCGGCAAAAGTTGCTCGACACAACACTGGTGGTTGTGGCCAGCGAGTTTGGCCGCCCGGCCGGTTTTGACGGCGGCGGCGGCCGCGGCCATCACGGCAAGGCATTTACCGTGGCGCTGGCCGGCGGCGGACTGCGAAACGGCAAAACCATCGGCGTAACCGACGAGTTGGGCATGAACATTGTGGAGCGGCCCGTCAGTGTGCCCGACCTGCACGCCACGATTCACGCCGCCTTGGGCATCGATCCGTCCGTCGAGCTTTACACGTCGGACGAGCGGCCCGTGCCGATTACTGACGGCGGCGTGCCGCTGGCGGAGTTGTTTGGTTAGAGCGATAACACGAAAACCGCATAGATGACACGTTTTTCACCGCGGCCCCGTGTCATCCGAGTGAGCGCTTGACAGCAAGCTCGCAGGGAATAGATTCGATTCGATAGGAGGCGAAATCATCCAAAATGGCAGTTCGATTCGATAAATTCACGATCAAAGCCCAAGAAGCCGTGCAGCGAGCGCAAGAGCTCGCGGCCGAGCGGGGCAATCCACAAGTTGAGGCGTTGCATCTATTGGCCGCTTTGGCCGGCGAGGAAGAAGGCATTTTCAATGCCGTCATCGAGAAGATCGGCGCCAACCGGCCGCAACTCGACCGCATCGTACAGGCCGAATTGGGCCACCTGCCGCGCAGCAGCGGCGGTTCGCCGCCGTCGCCCGCCAACAGCCTGATGCAGGTCTTTGAGGCGGCCCATCGCGAAGCCGACACGATGAAAGACGATTTCGTCTCGGTCGAGCACCTGCTGCTGGCGCTGACCAAGGTCGATACCAAGGCCCGCCAGTTGCTCAAGCTCAACGCCATCAGCGAGAAAGAAGTCTTGCAGGCGTTGCAGACCGTGCGCGGCAGCGCCCGCGTCGAAGATCAAAACCCCGAGGCCAAATTCCAGGCGCTCGAAAAATACGGTATCGATCTGGTCGAACGGGCACGCCAGGGCAAGCTCGATCCGGTCATCGGTCGCGACCAGGAAATTCGCCGTGTGATTCAAGTGCTTTCGCGACGCACCAAAAACAACCCCGTGCTCATCGGCGAGCCGGGCGTGGGCAAGACCGCCATCGCCGAAGGGCTGGCCCTGCGCATCGTACAGGGAGACGTGCCCGAATCGCTCAAAAACCGGCGTGTCGTCGCGCTCGACATGGGCGCGCTCATCGCCGGCACCAAGTTTCGCGGCGAGTTTGAGGAGCGGCTCAAGGCCGTATTGAAAGAAGTGCAATCGGCCGGCGGGCAGATTGTGCTGTTTATCGACGAACTGCACACGGTCATCGGGGCTGGCGCCGCGGAAGGCGCGGCCGACGCCGCCAACCTGCTCAAACCGGCGCTGGCCCGTGGCGAGCTGCGTTGCGTCGGCGCCACCACGCTCGATGAATACCGCAAACATATTGAGAAAGACGCCGCGTTGGAACGCCGCTTTCAGCCGGTGTTTGTGGGCGAGCCGAGTGTCGAAGACACCATCGCCATTTTGCGTGGTTTGAAAGGTCGTTATGAGGCCCACCACAAGGGGGTGAAGATACGCGATTCGGCCTTGGTGGCGGCGGCGAACCTTTCGCACCGTTATATCACCGAGCGCTTCTTGCCCGACAAGGCCATCGACCTGGTCGATGAAGCCGCCAGCCGCTTGGCGATGGAACTGCAAAGCGTGCCTTCCGAGATCGACGAAGTGCAGCGGCGCATCACGCAGCTTGAGTTGGCCGCGCGGCAGTTGGCCGAGGAAACCGAAGAACACGCCGTCGAGCGCAAGGCCGAAATCGAAGACGAGATGGGCGATTTGAAACGCAAGCTGGCCAGCCTGCGCGAGCAATGGGAAGCCGAGAAAATGGGCCTGGGCGACGTGCAGCAGACCCGCAACCAACTCGACAAAGTTGATCTGGAGTATCAGCAACTCGGCTCGCAGATCAAAGAAAAGCAAGCGGCCGGTGTGCCGATTGAAGAATCGCTCTACCAGCGGCTCTATCAACACGACGTTGAGCGTAAGAAACTGCTCAAGCACCTGGAGGAACTGGCCCCCAGCGAACGCGAGGGGCGCGACGCCACAACCACCGGCCGCCGCTTGCTCAGGCGTGAAGTGGGGCCGGAGGAGATCGCCGAAATCGTCAGCGCTTGGACCGGCATTCCGGTCACCCGCATGATGGAAACCGAGCGGGCCAAGCTGCTGGTGTTGGAAGAGCGTTTGCATCAGCGCGTCGTGGGGCAAGATGAAGCGGTCGAGGCCGTGTCGAACGCCGTGCGCCGCAGCCGTTCGGGCCTGCAAGACCCCAACCGGCCGATCGGCTCGTTTATCTTTCTCGGCCCGACCGGCGTCGGCAAGACGGAGCTTTGCAAGGCGTTGGCCGAGGTGCTCTTTGACGACGAAAACGCGACGGTGCGGCTCGACATGAGCGAATTCATGGAGCGGCACACCGTCAGCCGCTTGATCGGCGCGCCGCCGGGCTACGTGGGCTATGAAGAAGGCGGCCGGCTGACCGAGGCCGTCCGTCGCCGGCCTTATTCCGTGGTGCTCTTGGATGAAATCGAAAAAGCCCACCGCGATGTGTTTAACATTCTCTTGCAGGTTCTCGACGACGGGCGACTGAGCGACAGTCACGGCCACACCGTCGATTTCACGAACACGATCATCGTGATGACCTCAAACATCGGCAGTCAGATGATTCAAGAGATCACGCGGCAAGGGGGCCGCAAGGAGGAGATCGACGAGGCGGTGAAAACCGCCTTGCAAACGAACTTCTTGCCGGAGTTTTTGAACCGCATTGACGAGGTGATTGTTTTTCATCCGCTCGACCGCAAGCATCTGCACCGCATCGTGCAGATTCAGGTTGATCGTTTGCAAAAGCAACTTGCCGGGCACGACATTCAATTGCAAGTCACCGCCGCCGCGCTTGACGAGATCGCCAAGCTCGGCTACGACCCCAGCTACGGCGCCCGCCCGCTGAAGCGCGTCATTCAGCAGCAGATTCAAAACCCGCTGGCCACCGAGATATTAAAGGGCACGCTCGGCCCGGAAACCGGCGTGCGCGTGGATTACCGGGCGGGGGAATTCGTGTTTGAGCGGATGGAAGAGGCGGCGGCAAGCTAATGAGTAGCTGAGCCGTCATTCCGCCAGGGGCCAAGATACTGGCTCCAAGCTTGCAAATCCTCAGCGGTTAGTTCCGGAAAATCTGCCAAGATTTCGTCCGCGGTCATGCCTCCGGCAAGATGCTCCAATACATCCAGGACGGTAATCCGCATGCCCCGAATGCACGGCTGACCGCTCCGCTTGCCAGGCTCCATGGTGATCCGCGATTTCCAGTTGTTATCCATAAGATCATCATTCACGACCGTTGGTTTGCATGTTTTCAAGCTAGGCTCCACGAACACCCTCGTCAAGCAGCATCCGGCAACTCGTCTTGCCGCACCGGGCCAATCTCGCTACTTTGCGGCCCTGTTATTTGGCAAAGGCCGCGCGTACGGCCGATCGCCTGTCCACTACATGAAGTGCTGACGCCGAATCAACCTTCCCTTCAGCGAGCGGAATCATGGATTTGTTTTCCCGACTTCGAGCCTGGCGGCTGCTAGTTGCCATCGGCCTTGCCACCGCCGCGTTCGCATTGCCGATCGTCGCGACGGCCGCCCCCAGCCAGCCCGCTGAGCCGCAATGGATTTGGTCGCCCGCTCACACGAAAGACGCCGTTCCCGCCGCCGCCTGCTATTTTCGCAAGACGTTCAATCTGCCCGATGAATATCAGTGTACTCTGCAGATTTCCTGCGACGACGAGTATGAGCTTTACGTCAATGGCCGCCGCTTCGCCGCGGGCGACAATTGGCGGCTGATGCAAACGCATGACATCAGCGAACAGATTCATGCCGGACACAACGTGGTGGCCGTCAAAGCCACCAACAAGACCGGCGCCTCGGCCGGGCTGGTGGCCATCCTCAAGCTCGTTTCGCCCGCCGGCGTCGAGCAGCGGCTTTACTCCGACGCGACCTGGAAAACCAGCCTGAAGGCGGCCAAGGGCTGGGAACGCATCGACTTTAAGGATGCCCAGTGGGTGCCCGCGCGCAGCTTTGGCCCGTTTGCCACCACGCCCCCTTGGGCGGCGCAAGTGGCCACCGACAACGGCGCCAAGGGCCGCTACCTGCTTGGCGCCGAATTTCGCGTCGAGGCGGTCATTAGTCCCGAAGACGCCGGCTCGCTCTTGACCCTGGCCTTCAATGAGTGGGGTGAGATTCTCACCTCGCGCGAAGGCGGGCCGCTGTTGCTCGTTGTCGATAAAGACGAAGACGGGCTGGTGGATACCGTCACCACCTACTGCGAAGAGATGAAGAGTTGCCAGGGCATTTTGCCGCTGAATGGGCAAGTGTTCGCCGTGGGCGATGGCCCCGAAGGGCACGGTTTTTATTGCCTCTCCGACGACGATCAGAACGGCGCGGCCGACGACGTGAAGTTGCTCTTCGCGTTCAAGCAAACCTTGGGCGAGCATGGCGGCCACGCCCCGGTGCTTGGGCCTGATGGCTTGATCTACCTGGTGATCGGCAACCACGCCACGCCGAACGTCGAGTACGACGCCGCCAGCCCCTATCATCACTATTACGAGGGCGATCTCGTCGGGCCGCGATATGAAGACGCCAACGGCCACGCGGCGGGCATCAAGGCGCCCGGCGGGGCCGTGCTGCGGACCAACCTCGACGGCACCTCCGTGCAGCTTTTCGTCGGCGGCTTGCGAAACCCTTACGACATCGCCTTCAACGATGAGGGGGAACTGTTCACCGCCGATGCCGACATGGAATGGGACGCGGGGCTGCCGTGGTATCGGCCGACGCGCGTCAACCATCTGATTTCCGGCGGTGAATACGGCTGGCGCAGCGGCTGGTCGAAATGGCCGGCTTATTATGTCGATAGCCTGGGCGCCGTCGTCGAAACCGGCCGCGGCTCACCGGCCGGGCTGGCGTTTTACAACCATCATCAGTTTCCCGCCCGTTATCACAACGCCCTGTTCGTTTGCGATTGGTCGCAAGGCCGCATCGTGGCCGTTCGCATGACGCCCGGCGAAGGTTCCTACACCGGCAAGAGCGAGGTCTTTCTCGAAGGTCATCCGCTCAACGCCACCGACGTGGCCGTGGGGCCTGACGGCTGGCTGTATTTCTGCACCGGCGGCCGCGGCACCGAAGGGGGCATTTACCGCGTCGTGTGGCTCGGAAACCCTCCGCCGCGGCCCAAGGTGAGTGGCGTGATGGCGGCGATTCGTCAGCCGCAAATCCAAAGCGCTTGGGCGCGGCAAAAGATCGCCACGGTGCAACAATCGCTGGGCGCCGACTGGGAACGGCAAATCGTCGCCGTGATCGAATCGCGCCGGCAGGCGGTGGCCGATCGCGTGCGAGCGCTGGAACTGATGCAGCTTGTCGGGCCATTCCCTTCGACAAGGCTGCTCGTCGCGCTTTCTAAAGACGAGCCCGCCGAGATGCGCGCCAAAGCGGCTTATTTGATGGGCATTCACACCGACGACTCAACTCGTGCCCGGCTGGAAACGCTGTTGGGCGACCGCGACGCGCGCGTGCGGCGCATCGCCTGCGAATCGCTGGTGCGAGGCGGCTATCAGCCGCCGGCGGCCAGTCTGGCCAAACTACTGGCGGAGAACAATCGCGCCGTGGCTTGGGCGGCGGCCCGCGCCTTGCAAAGTCTGCCCAGCGACGACTGGGCGAAATACGTCATCGGCTCCCCCACCCCGACGGCCTTTGTCCATGGCGCCCATGCTTTGCTGGCCATCGAACCGCCCGACGCCACGCTCGACGCGGTCTTGACCCGCGCCAGCGACTTGATGCGCGGCGAACTGACTGATCCGGAGTTTGTCGCTCTGCTGCGCGTCTTGCAGCTCGGGCTCGATCGCGGTCGGCTGGAGCGCAAGAATGTTCCTGAATTATGCCGGCAGCTCGCCGACGAGTATCCGGCCAACGAACCTCTCGACCACGAGCAACGCATCGATCGCGAGCTCATCCGCTTGTTGGTTTACCTGCAAGAAGACAGCATCCTGCCGCGGGCCCTCGCCGAACTGAGGCGCAGCTTGCCGATTGAAGAACGCGTGCATTTGGCCGCGTATCTGCGCTTCTTAAAGCCCGGCTGGACCACCGAGCAAAAGCTTTCGCTGTTGGAGTTCTACGAAGAGGCGCACTCGGTTGAAGGCGGGCATAGCTTCGCCGGTTATATCGACAACCTGGCGCGCGATTTCGTCGCCGACTTTTCCGCCGAGCAAAAATCAGAGGTGCTGGCCCACGCCACGCGCTTTCCGCACCATGCGATATGGGTGTTGGCATCCTTGCCCGAAAATCTCGATCGAGCGACGCTGGACGAGCTTTTGGCGCTCGACAAACGCTTGCCGCGGCTCGACTCGACCGACGCCAAGCGTTTAGGCACGGCCATTGTGGCCGTACTGGCGCGCAGCGGCGACGACAAAGCGATGGCCCACATGCGCAAGCAATTTGACGAACATCCCGAGCGCCGCGACGACCTGGCGATGGGCCTGGCCCAGGCGCCCAGCGGCGACAACTGGCCTTATCTGCTGCGATCGCTGTCGATTGTCGAAGGCGTGGCGGCGCAAGAGGTGCTCAATCAACTCGTCGCCTCCGACGAAACGACCGACGAAGCCGAACCGGTGCGGCAGGTTATTCTCTGCGGTCTGCGGCTGGGCGAAAACGGCGGGCCGTTGGCGGTCAAACTGCTGAACAAATGGGTCGGCGAGGGCGCCTCCGCCGCGGATGATCGTTGGGATACGGCGCTGGCGGCCTGGCAGGAATGGTTTGAAGAGAAATACCCGGACGAGCCGCCGGCACGGTTGCCCAAGGAATCCGCCACCGCCAAGTGGAGCTATCAGGAGTTGCTGGGTTATCTGATTAGCCCCGAGGGCGAATCGGGTGATGCCGCGGCGGGAGCTGAAGTGTTCCAAAAGGCCCAATGCGCCAAGTGTCATCGCTTTGGCGGCCGCGGAGAAGGCGTCGGCCCTGATTTGTCGATGGTCAGCCAGCGATTCCAACGCAAAGAGATTCTGGAATCGATTCTCTTTCCTTCGCAGGTCATTTCCGACCAATACCTGAGCAAAACCGTGAGCACCAACAGCGGCAAGACCTACACCGGACTTTTGGCGCCTGCGGGCGGCGACGGCGTGACGTTGCTGCAGTCGAGCGGCGAAAAGGTCACCATCAGCAACGACGACATCGCCGAAACGGCGCCCAGCAGGGTTTCCGCCATGCCCGAAGGTCTGTTGAACAGCCTGACGCTGGCGGAGATCGCCGATCTCTTCGCGTATCTCAACAACCCAACCGAGAGTCACGTCACGGTGCGGCCGTCGGTGAAACGCACGCGGCGTTAGGGCGGCCCTGGGCTGCGCGAAATCGGTCGTCGTGCCCCGACTTGTTTGATACTAGATTCGTTCCGCCACGATCGGGCTTGTCCCC
>DASVGM010000489.1:0-4962 GCA_036379555.1 Pirellulales bacterium
AGGGGAAACCGCCAAGAACTTCGTCGAAATGGCTCGGCAAGACTTGTTGGCGTTGAAATGATTGATCGCCGCGCCGCCGGAGCGCCCGCTCCGCGGCGGACAAGCGAAAAGAAGGGAGCGGCAACAATGAAACCGGCGCGCAAGCGGACCAAATGGCCTCTTTGGCAGCAATATCTCGTCGCCATGTCGGTGGCCGCCGCGCTGGCCGTCGTGGCGGGCATCGTCTGGATGGTGCGATCGGCCGACGAGCTCGAAGCGGAACTTGCCGACGAACCAATCGCGCAGCTTCAACCGCGGATCGAAGGTCAGGCGCAGCCCGTCGGCAACACCGCGACGGATGGCGATGGCGGCTCTTCGCCTCGCCTGCCGCCGAAACCTCACGCCGACCATGGCGGCGCGAAGGGCGATCTCCACCCCGATTCAAAATCCTCCTCGCCCCCTGCCGACGCCGTTCAGTCAGGAGCCAAACAATCAGGCGCCGCGCAAACGCTCCCCACAGACGGCGATCCGAGCGAGAATACCAAACAGGGCAGGGAAACCACGCGACCCATTGAGGCCGGCAAGAGCGATAGGGATGCCGTGGCAACGCAGCCAAAGGCGGCCGAGAAAACAACGGCCGTCAAGCCCGCCGACGCCGGCGTGGCGGCCGCAGAGAATAACTCCTGGCTGAAACTGGACGAACACGGCGAGCCTTGCCAGGTGACGCTCGCCAACGGCACGGTGCTCGCGCTCGAAACCTACGGCGACGAATACGAGGGTTACGATTACCGCCCGCCCATCACGCTGTACGATCCAAGCCTCAAGAAATTGATCGACTTCAAGTACGTGCATGGGCATGGCAATGGAGCGATGTATTTGAACTTCGATTCCAAGCGCGACCGCATGTATTGGGTCTTCCAGTATCCACCTCATCGTGTCGCCCGGATTCTGAGCGCGAATCTCAACGGCCAGGACATCACCGATCTTGTCACCGACATGGAGAACATTTTTGGATTCACGATCGATCCACAGCGGAACAAAATGTACTGGACTGAGCGCACGGCACTTGTCGACTCCGTGAAGCGGGCGAATCTCGACGGTTCCGGAATTGAAGAAATCGTTCCGGGCGCCGAGGGATCCGGCATGGCTGTCGAACCCGCTTCGGGCGACATCTTTTATTGGACTCACGAAGGCACGCTCCATCGCAGCATCAATCGTATCAAGAGCGACGGCAGCGGCGAGAAGCAAATCATTAGCGACGTCCAGGTCGTGGGCACTGCGCGGCAACTCATTGCGGAGCCAACATCGCGCAGGCTTTACTGGAACATTCTCGATGGATCCTCCATGCGGCGCGCCAACTACGACGGCTCAGACGCCGAGTTCGTCGTGGACCTCCCGGGACACGGAAATTTCGCGCTCGACATGGGCGACAAGAAGGTTTACTGGACGAGCAGTGTCAGCGAGCTGTGCCGCGCCAACCTCGACGGCTCGCAGACCGAAAAGCTCGTCGTGTCGCCGCCGGCACACCAGAATCCCGAAACTCGCGAGTTTGGCTACGTCGCTTTCGAGCCGGAGCATCGCTGGATCTACGTTTCTTGGCATTATTTTGAAGGTGCGGAGGCAATTAGCGTCGTCAGTCGGATGGAAGTTCCTCAGCCGCTGAAACCGTCCAAGAAGCCTGCGCCGCCTTGGATCGAAGGCGTATCGCCGGCCACACAGGCGGCCGGCGGCGAGGTGATTGTCAAAGGAAAAGGTTTCAAGGACGCGAGTAAGGTCGCGTTGTTCGACGATGGCAATGGCCACGAGGTGGAGGCGGTGTTCGACGTGCATTCCGATAGTGAGTTGTCGCTTACGATGCCGGAATTGAGCGAGGGCTGCGCGTACGTCGCGGTGATCGTGCTCACACCAGGAGGCGTGACTGTGACGATTCCAACCGCCACGTCGCTGGCCAAGCCGAATCTTTGGGTGCCGCTGCCGGGACAGCTTGAGATCAACACCGACCTCGTAACGGGCAAATATGCCAATATTTGGTACGTGCTGGGGCAGAGGAAGCGGCTTTTCAACGTCATGAGCCAGGAGACCAAGACGTATAACGGTGGCGGCATCAGCAGCTTAATTTACGCCGAAGACGGCAGCTTGGTCGGCACGAAAGAGCGCGGCAATAACGTCTTGTTCATGAAAAACGGCGCGATAACCGGCATGTCGCGCTGGCGGACGGTCATCTATCATGAACCGTTCGCGCGAATCGGCAACAGCTATCGCAAGAGCGCGGAAGAGACGCAAACCACGCTGGTGTCGGTACCGGCCATCCGCCCCAGTTTCCTTGCGGAGTTGCTTGAGTATCAGCAGCCCGCGGGCGACGCCAAATCCGCGGAGGGCCAATGAGCCGGGCACTGCGTGAACTGCGACGACCAGACTACTCACGAAGCCTGCCACGGGTCGGTCAAGAATCCGGGTGAACGCACGGCCGCCCATATCCTCCCTGGCGCCAACGCATTGGCCGTCTACAAACGCGGCCTTCCCTCCGCTCCCAATTTTGCCTCGCTTGGCCGCCGAAGGCGGCCAAGCGGGACAAAATCGAGGAGAAAGCGCGGGCAACGCCTCATGTAGACAACCAACGTGAATCTCCACCTGGCGAGCGGGTGGCAGCCAAGTTTAATCTAGCATTGACCAAAGTGGCGCTGTCCAATGAGTTGCCGGTGTACTTTTCTCCCCGATACGCCGAGCCTCCGCGCGAAGCGCCTTGGCCAATTCGTCCGCATCCGCGAACCGCTCGTTGGGATCGAAAGCAAGGCACCGTGAAAGAATGGTTTCCACCGCTGGCGCGAGGTCACGGGGCTTTTCCGGCGCGTTCGGTGCATGGCGAACCGTCCCCGGCGAGGGGCCGCCGGCGTCAGGAGGCCGACCGTGGAGCAAGGCGTGCAACACGGCGCCGAGACTGAAAAGATCGGCGCGCGGACTAACTCGGTCATGGCCGAAAAGTTGTTCGGGCGCCATGTAAGACACCGTTCCGGCAATTTCCCCTATGCCGTCCAATCGCGCGGCGGGCGCCAACGCCAAGCCGAAGTCGGCGACGTGAATCCGCCCGGAGCCATCGAGCAGTAGATTGCCGGGCTTCACGTCGCGATGCACGACGCCCTCGCGATGGGCATGCGCCAACGCGTCCGCCGCCTGCGCCACCCAATCCAGCGCGGTCGCCACGGCCATGCGTGTGCCGACGTATTGAGAAAGATCATTGCCGTCGATCAAATCGATCACGAGAAAACAGCCGCCCTTGTCGGTGCGGCCGATGCCATGCACTTGCACAATATGTTTGTGCCGCAGGCGAAAGAGAACGGCGGCTTCGCGAAAGAACAGATCGTCCGCGCCCGGCTGCCGCCACCATGCCTTGCGCAGCATCTTCAAGGCGATGTGAACTTTGCGGCTTTTCCACCAGGCGCGATAAACCTTGCCGATACCGCCGCTGCCGAGATGAACCTGCAACACGAAATCGCCCTGTTCATATTGCGGAATGCCGTCCAAATCGAGCGTTTGCGCGCGGCTGCCGGAAGGCAACGATTCCGCCCGTCGCGGTTCCGACTCACGTTCAATCTCTTCATCGACTTGCAACAGCGCGGGAGTTAGTTCGTGGCATTGCTGGGGATATCGGCGTAACAACTCGTCCGCGTCCTCCAGGTTCCCCCAACGCCGGCGCACTCGATACTCTTCGGCGATCAGGCCGATAGGCACCTCACCCTCCGACGCGAGTTCCGGAAGCAACGGCAGATAATCGTCAAGCGTTCGCCGCTCGCAGTCGTGTAAGCCGGGGCTTTTCCAGCGATATTCCAGATCGACGCGGACAAGTTCGTAGAGCAAGGCTTGGCGGTCGATTGCCTTGACCGCCACTGGGTTGAAAAAGCCGGCGATCCGCGGCGTGCCGCCCGATTGCCATGCGCGTTCAAACCTGTCGATGATGACGTCAAAGTCAGCATCGCTGGCGCCGTGGATTTCAGCCATCGAGCAACCGCCGCTTGAGGAACTCCTGTAAATCATCGAGCATTCGCCGGACGGTTCGCTCGGAGCGGCCGATATCGGCGGCGATCTCGGAGATTTCGTAGTCGAGCAGCCGCAGTTCCAAAATGCGTCGCTTGAGGGGCGGCAAGGCCGCCATGATCTGTTCCAGTTCGTCGGCCGCGGCCAGGGCATGTTCGGGAGTTGGGCCACGGTGATGCGGTTCGCAGATTTCAGCAAGGATGTCTTCTTCACGCCGGATCGCTCGCTTTTCGGCCTCATGCCGCGCAACCTGACGCCGCACCTTGTTGAGTGTCATGGCCACCAGCACTCGCCACAGGTCGCCGCTGCGCGTGAAACTGAGCCGGCCGTCGCGGGCGCGGATGAAAAAGCTACGGTAGGCCGATAAAACGACATCTTCCGGATCGACTCGCCGCGCCACGCGGGGCGCCAGCCGCGCGCGCGCGAAGACCGTCAACCGGCCGACATAGCGGCGGAAGATTTCGTCGGCCGCCGCTTGGTCGCCGGCCTGGTAGCGCGCCAAAAGTTGCTCGGATGGTTCGTCCATGCCGCGGAAAGGAAAAATAGGTCGCTGCCGTGGTTTAGAGCCTGTGGCCAGAGCCGCCGGCTGGTTCGTAGGGTGGGCACTGCCCACCATGAATCTACGTTAGGTGAAGCCTTCTTTGCAAACGCCGAATCGGCCCGCGGAGCTGAGTCGAAGATTCGAGCCAGCGAACTTCTAGGGCGCGGATCGGCGAGAAAACTGCCGCGCAGCGTCAAGATTTTTGTCCAAACCGCCGGCGAAAAACGCATTAACTTTTGAGGGCACCGTTTCATTCAAAGGAGTCGATGATGGCGTTTGTCGTGACTGAGCCTTGCTTTGGCTGCAAATATACTGATTGCGTGGTCGTTTGCCCGTGCGAATGCTTTTATGAGGGGGAGAAGATGCTCTTTATCCACCCGGACGAATGCATCGATTGCGGCGCCTGCCAG
>DASVGM010000490.1:0-6435 GCA_036379555.1 Pirellulales bacterium
TCATTCAAGGGGTCATCCAGCGCCAGCAAATGCCGCAATTCCGGCGCGAGCGCCGCTTGCAACTCCTCAGAAAGCAGCCCTTTTTGATATTGCTGCTGCGGTTGATCGCGGCGACAGTAAAAGACGTGAACGGCGGTGCGCGGCTTGTCGGTGCGATTGGCGACGCCGCCGTGCCAAAGGTGCGCGTTCATCACGATCACCGAACCGGCCGCGCCGGTCACCAGACGCTGCCGCGGATGATCGGCCGACGCGTCCTGCAGAGCGTCTTGCGGCAGACGCTGCGAGCGATGCGATCCCGGCACGACGCGCAGCGCGCCGTTGCGCTCGGTGAAGTCGTCCAGCAGCCAAACCGTATTGCAAACCCAGGCGCCGCGCTCGTCCGGAAGGGCGCTCATGTCGCAGTGCAACGGCTGCGGGTTGTCCCAATAGGGATTGACCGAGCGCGCGTTCAAGCTGCTCAGTTTAATATCGCCGCCCAGCACATGCCGAACGAGCGGCAAAACGAGCGGGTGGTTCATGATTTCGCGAAACACCTCCCCCTTGGCGACCAGGTTGGCCAGCCGCCGCGCGCCCGCTTCGATTTTGAACTCGCGTCCGGCGGCATCGCCTTCTTGCGAAAAAAGCCGTTCGACCGTCTCGCGCAGCGCGTCGAGCAGGCCGTCGTTCATGATGCCTGGCAGCAGCACATAGCCCAGTTCATCAAGCTGCCGGCATGCTTCGTCATTCGCGGTTGGGCACGGGGGCTTGTCCATGCCGCCATTATATACCACACGCGGCCCGAAATGAGGCTTTCTTTTGGAGTGCGGCGATTCATCGCCGCTTTCCCCCGTCGCGGAGCGACCTTTGCTTTTCGACGCCGAAATCATTCACGAGTCAACTCATCGACCACGCGCCGCGCGTCATAGATTTTTTTCAAGGCTTCGAGAATCGCGGCGGAGTGAACGGAAACGGCGCGGGCCTGTTTGTCGGTATAGACAAAATCAAGCACCAGCGAGTACATGTTGCCGTCGAAAATGATTCCCACCAGTTCGCCGCGGCGGTTGACCACGGGGCTGCCCGAATTGCCGCCGATAATGTCGGCCGTGCAGACAAAATTGAACGGCGTTTCGCCGCGCACCGATTTGCGCTTCTGAAACCAGCGTTCGGGCAATTGAAACGGCGGCACGTCGCCATGCTCGCGCGCGTGCCCAAAGGCACCGTCCATGGTGGTCCACGGCGGCACCTGCTCGCCACGCTCTTCATATCCGCGCACCGTGCCAAAGGCCAGCCGCAAAGTGAAGGTGGCGTCAGGGTAGTTGTTGCCGCCATAAATGGCGAACTGGGCTTTGGCCAGCTTGCCGTAAGCCTGTTGCAACGGCTCTTGCACCTGTTCGTCATACTTTTTACGCAGCCGCCGGGCGGTATCGTCAACGCGTTGGGCGAGCTTGATCATCGGGTCGTCCGATGCCTCGACCGCCGCGCGGCCCCCCTCCACCAGCTTGCGTCGCACTTCCACGTCGCCCAGGTTGGTGCGCTCGACCAACTCGGTCGCCCGGCCCACGGGAGATTTGGAGTCGAGCACTTTGCGCACAAAGGGGTCGTCGGCGCCGATCATCTCCATATACATGCCCAGCGAATCGGCCAGCTTGGCGATTTCCAGGGCGTTGTAGATGGGCGCCGCGGAATAAAGTTGCTGCTTGAGCGAGTCGAGGCCCGCTTCGGCATATTCTCGCAAGCGGTCGGCGTTGGGCTTTTCGACTTCCGCCGTGAGCCGCACGATCATGCGCGCGACGCGGAACAATTCGCAGTTGAAGGCCTGCGCGCCGCCGCGCGGATCGCCTTCGAGCAAATACCAGTTGTCATAGATATCGGCCCAGGTTTCCAAGGCATCGTCAACCTCTTGCCAGGCGCCGCCATATTCTTTCTGGTAGTCGGCGTTGGCCGCGACGGCTATGCGCAATTTTTTCTCGGCCACTTGCTTGCCGCCGATGATGGCCGGGTCTTGCAGTCCGGCCATGCCGCCCAGCCGGGCCTTGCGCGAGTTTTGATAGCCAAAGAGGTCGTCCTGGGCTTGCCGCGAGTTTTCATGGCTGCGCTCGGCGTAGTTGCGCAACATCACTTCGCGGCGGCGGAGCACGTTCAATGAAAGCGGCATGGCGCGGTCGCGCAGAAACTTCAGGTGCGAGACCGTGTTCAGGCGATTGGTGCGGCCCGGATGACCGGAAACAAAAACCAACTCGCCGTCGTCCGCTCCCGCCGCGCTCCAGGTGAGAAAATGCTCCACCTTGGCCGGCTTGCCGTCTTCATAGGCGCGGAAGAAGCAAATATCCAAGTCGTACCGCGGAAACTCGAAATTATCGGGGTCGCCGCCGAAAAAGGCGATCGACTTTTCGGGGGCGAACACCAGCCGCACGTCGGTGTATTTTTTATAGCGATAGAGGTGAAATTGCCCGCCCTGATAAAGCGTGACCACGTCGCTGCGCAGGCCGGTCTTTTCAAACGATTCTTTTTCGATCGTGTTCATCTCGGCCTGCCTGGCCAAACGGGCCTCGGCGGCCGCGCGTCCGGCGACGGCCCGATTGACGCGCTCGGTCACGTCCTCGATGCTCACCAGCACGTTCAACTCCAGATCGACGCACTTCTTTTCATCTTCCGGCGCGGCGGCGTAAAAGCCTTCTTCGATGTAGTCGTGTTCGGCATTGCTGAACTTGTGCAGCGCGTCGGCGCCGACGTGATGGTTGGTCATCACCAGGCCGTTGGGCGAGACGAACGAGCCGGAACCCCCGCTATTGAACCGCACGCTGGCGTGTTGCAAGTGGGTCAGCCATTCGTCGCTGGGTTCAAAGTCGTAATGTTTTTTCAGGTGTTCGCGCGGCGGGTTGGTGAAGAGCCACATTCCTTCATCGGCGCGAACATTCGGTAGCGAGGCGATCAGCATAAAAACGGCCGGCGTGAAAAAAGCCGGCATAAAAAAGGCACGTTCGACCAGGCGGTGAAACATCGGCAGACTCCATTTGGGATGTTGTTGTGCCATCAGCCTAGTGGCCGCGGGCGAATGGGGCAAGCGGTTATTTCAAGAACGGCAATTCAGCCACACGCGGACGCGGCTATCTTGGAGTGCGGCGATTCATCGCCGCTTTCCCGCGTCGCCGAGCGACCTTCTTTTCCCCGGCCGCAATGGCCGCCGCGTTCCGGCAACCGCCCAGATTTGCGCCACAGGCGATGCCACTTGAGGTAACAGTCTAGCCTCGCCGGATCGTCTTGCGCACGCCCAACACATCGGCGATCAGCCGCACCCTACGCCCATTTTTGGACATCGGAGTTATGCCTTTGAAAACGCGAACGTCGCCCCGCTCATCGGCGCGAAAACCACCCACGAATCTGTCAGCGGAACCGACCAATCTGGGGCTCACCCAATCGGCCAAAAACGTCAACTCGAAGTGCCCGGAGGCGTCGGCCGTCGCTTCCGCCACGCGGATCAAAGCGCAGAGACACGCGGCGTGCGCGGCCTCAACGTCAATCGCGAAGTGAGCAGCATCTTGATTCTCCTAGAGAATTGGCTGGATCGATCGAGAAACACGAACATCTCCCGCGCCGCAGCCATTAGCATAACCCGTGGCAGAGCTGACGATGCCCTCGGCTCGTCCGAGGGAGTTTCACGTTGGCCGTCTACAAACGCGGCTTTTCCCGACTGTCCCGATTTTGCCCCGCTGGGCCGCCGAAGGCGGCCCAGCGGGGCAAAATCGAGAAGAGGGGCGCGGGCAACGCCTGATGTAGACAGCCAACGCGAACCTCCACCCGGCAAGCGGGTGGCATCAAAGCTTAATCTCGCGACATTAGGGCTCGCCCCGGTGGAAAGCATGATTCGTTTGGCTTCGCGCCAACAACCGGTCAATCATGCGCTCGACCGGAGCAAGCCCACGGAAAACGAACGCGAATGATTGGCACAGCCGCGGGTTTCATGTCGCCCCGGCCATCGAGGTCAATTGAACCACCGAACGATTCTGCTCCTTTTCTAAATACGCGCGGCCTTTTTTCACGTTGAGATGGTCCCAGGGCAGGCGGGCATCGAGCGCGTAAGGTCGATGAACGGTCGCTTCAACGTCAATGCCGCTGTCGGCCAACGCTTGCCACCAACGAGCGGCGTTGAAATGCTCGCGCCAACTGTCGAGCCGCGCGCCGCGCCGCCAGGCAAGCTCCAGCGCGTCGGCCACGCGGCGGTCGCCGCGGCTCAAGACCCCTTCCAGCAGACTTGTTTCCACGTCGTGGCACTTGATCCAAACCGATCGCAGCCGCCGGCGGCGTTTGAGATAATCGTGCGCCCAATGAAAATACTCTCGCGTTTGCATGCCGTTCCATTGATACGGCGTGTGCGCCTTCGAGACAAAGTTCGACACGCTGGCCGTGACTTTGACAAAACGCCCCGTCTCTTCCTTGCCAATTCGCGAGATCGTCTCCGCCATATCCACGATGCCGTCCAGGTCGACCGGCCGCTCGCCCGGCAGGCCGCAGAGAAAATACAGCTTCACTTGCTGCCAGCCACAGTGAAACGCCTCTCGGCAGCCGGCGTAAAGGTCTTCGTTCTTGATCTTTTTGCGAATCTGCTCGCGCATGTCGTCGCGGGCCACTTCCGGGGCCAGCGTCAGGCCCGAAAGGTCGCCGAACATCGACATCATCGCGGCCACGCTCTTGAGTTGCTCGTTGACGCGCAGGCTGGGCAGGCAGATTTTCACACCCAGCGGCCGGAAGGTTTCGGCCATCCGCCGCACCAGTTCCTCAAAGTGTGGATAGTCGCTGCTGGACAGCGAGAGAAGCGAAATCTCGGTTTGACCGGTATTGCGATACGTTTCCAAGGCCCCCTTCACGATCGTCTCCACCGAACGAATGCGCAAGGGCCGCTTGATGACCGTGCTTTGACAAAAGCGGCACTGCCACGGACAGCCGCGCATGATCTCAATGGCGATGCGATCGTGAACGCATTCCACAAACGGCAGGATGGGCGACGTGGGCAGCCGGATGCCATCGAGATCGTCAATGACCGAGGGTTCGATCGTGGCGGGCACGTCGTCACGGGTGCGATGCAAGGCCGTCAGACGGCCTTCGTCGTCAAATTGCGGCTCGTAAAACCTGGGTACGTAAGCATACGGCAAGGTGCGGGCCATTTCGGCCAGGGCCTCTTCGCGGTCGGCGTGCTCGGCTTTGAGCCGCAACCAAAGATCACAGATGGCCGGCAGGCTTGGCTCGCCGTCGCCGGTGACGAACAGGTCGACAAACGGCGCGAGCGGCTCCGGGTTTTGGGCGCACGGCCCGCCCGCGATGACGAGCGGATGATCCGGCGTTCGCTCCACCGAGCGGAGCGGGATTTTGGCCAGATCGAGCATCGTCAAGATGTTGACGAACGAGATTTCGTATTGCAGCGTGAAGCCGAGCACGTCGAACTCGGCTAGCGGTGTGAAGGTTTCGAGGCTGTAGAGCGGCACCTCGTGCGCGCGAAGCTGAGCTTCCATGTCGGGCCAGGGAGTGAAAGCCCGTTCGCAGGCCCAATCGTCGCGGGCATTCATCAGCGAATAGAGCACCTGCAGGCCGTGGTGGCTCATGCCGATGGTGTAAGCGTCAGGAAAAGCCAGGCAAAGCCGCCCGGTGAGCCGGCGGTGATCTTTGCGCGTGATGTTCAGTTCGCCGCCAAGGTATTGCGCGGGCATTTGCACTTTGGGCAGCAAGTGACTGACAACGTAATCTTTCAGGCGTTGATTGAGCATGGGCGTTCTTGGGTTGGCTCGTTAGCAGACCAGCAGGCGGCTGACATTATACCGTTTTTGAATAGAAAACGAGAATACCGCGAGATCGCCGCGCGGCCGATCGAGCGAAAGCCCCCGGTCGCGGCGGCGATTTGCCGGCGCTGCCGCAGGGGCTGATGTGGCAAATCGGCTATACCGATACCGCCGTCACGCTGACCGTCGTGCCGGGCGCCGCGGTCGTGGCGACGGTGAATTACACCTTTGACACCGGTTCGCCGCCCGCCCAATTCACTTTCACGCGCGGCGGCCCGACCGACGACCCACTCACGGTTCAATACAGCGTCGGCGGGAACGCCGTCGCGGGCATGGATTATGTCCCGCTCAGCGGCACGCTGACCTTCCCCGCCGGCGATGGTTCGGAAACCCTCAATGTCACCGGCGCGCTCGACGCCCCCTGGCATTACGATCCCAAAACCATGTCGGTCAGCGTCACGCCCGTCGCTGACAGCTACGCGGCGGACACGCCCTCGAATGCCGCGATACTGATTTACTCGCAACCCTACGCCTCAATCAACGACGTGACCGTGCATACCGGCGACAGCGACGCGCGGTTCACGGTGTCGCTTTCCAATCCGGTGCCGCGCGCCGCGAGCGTCGATTTCAACACGGAAGATTTTAACGCCACGGCCCCGGCGGATTACGCCGAGCAGCATGGCAC
>DASVGM010000491.1:0-8018 GCA_036379555.1 Pirellulales bacterium
CCGCACGGATGGAAAACGCACCTGCGCCCTGCCGGTTCCGCCCAAGCAGTCTGTGGAAGAACACGCCCAAACGCAGGCGGCTTTTGTGTCACCAACTACACCTACGTCACCGCGGCAACGGTGTGCGAACTCTTGCAAAAGATCGCCGCGGCGGGCATCTCGACGCCGATTACCCTGGTCTTGGACAACGCCGCCTACCAACATTGCCAACTGGTGCGGAATTTGGCCCTCGAACTCGGGATCGAACTGTTCTTCCTCCCGTCGTACTCGCCCAGCCTCAACTTGATCGAACGGCTCTGGAAGTTCGTGAAGAAAAAAGCCCTAAACTCCCGTCACCACACGAACTACGCCGACTTTCACGCCGCAGTCGATGAGCGCCTCAACCAACTCACGACTACCTACAAAGTTGAGATCGACTCCCTCATCACCCTCAATTTCCAGACCTTTGAAAATGTGCCACTGCTACCCGCGTGAAGTATAGCGACGCCATTCGGAACCGCGATGGGGCTGCGTACTTCGGGGCAGTGGTGCGTAAGCTCACTCATCAAACCCAGAAAGCGGGCCCAAAATCGAGGAAGAGGGCGCGGGCAACGCCTGATGTAGACAGTCAACCTCAGTCTAGCGCCACGGCACGGGCCATGATGCTTTCTTCGGTCCAATCGGCCGTGCGACGCACTTCGCGCAGCCGGCCTCGCGCCATGACGCCAATCCGGTCGCAGACCGCCAACAGCTCCGGCAAATAGGAACTGACAAACACCACGGCCTTGCCGGCCGCCGCTTGTTCGCCCATCAGACGATAAATCTCCGCCTTCGTGCCCACGTCGATGCCGCGGGTCGGCTCGTCGAACAACAAGATGTCGGCCTGTTGGTGCAACACGCGCGCCAGGGCGATCTTCTGTTGATTGCCGCCGCTCAGCTCGCGCACGGGTTGATCGCAAGTGCGTGCTTTGATCGCCAGGCGGTCCATCCAGCTTTTCACCGCGGCGCGGCGCAGACCCAGACGCAGCCAGCCCCAACGGCGATAGGGCGCCAGACGGCTCAGCGTCAGGTTGTCGGCAATGCTCATGTCTTGCGCCAACCCTTCGCCCTTGCGATCTTCGGAAACCAGACCAAAACCGGCGCGGATGCGAGCGCGGGGTGTGGCCGGCGACGCGCGTCCCCGCACCAACACCTGGCCGCCGCGCACGGGGTCGAGCGCCAAGATCGCACGCAACAGCTCGGTTCTGCCCGCTCCCACGAGGCCGGCTAAACCAAATATCTCGCCCCGGTAAATCGTCAGATCGACGTCGTTGGGCACGTCGCGGCCGCTCAGCGCCGTGAGGCGCACCAAAGCGTCGCCCGGCTGGTGCGGCACCGTTGGAAACAGGTCTTCGACATTGCGGCCGACCATGAGCGCCACCAGTTCGCGCTCGCTGACGCCGGCGAGCGGCCCGTCGCCCACGGTGTGCCCGTCGCGGAGCACGGTGTAGCGGTCGGCCACCGCGCGAATCTCCTCCAGAAAATGACTGATGTAGACGATGGCCAGGCCCGACTGTTTGAGCTTGCCGATCACGCCGAAGAGGTGTTGCGCGTCGCGCTGCGTGAGCGAGCTGGTCGGCTCGTCAAACACAATCACCTTGGCCCGCGACACCAACGCTCGAGCGATTTCCACAAGCTGCCGCGCGCCAACGGAGAGTTGCCGCACGGGCACGTCGGGCCGCAGTTCTTGATGGCCAAGCATTTCCAGCGCCTGCCGCACGCGCCGTCGCTGCCGCTGTTGGCGGAGCCAGCCGCAGGCGTGCTCTTCCTGGCCGAGCATGATGTTGTCTTCCACGGACAAGTCGCCGGCGAGGTTCAACTCCTGGTAGATCATGGCCACGCCGGCCAGGCGCGCCTCGTGCGGGCCTTGCGGAGCGTAGCGAGCTCCGGCCAGTTCCATTTGCCCGGCGTCGGCGGCGTGCGCGCCGGAAAGGATTTTCATCAACGTGCTCTTGCCGGCGCCGTTTTCGCCAATCAGTGCTAAGACTTCGCCGGCGCTTACGTGCAGATCAACCTGCCCCAATGCCTGTGTCGCGCCGAAGCGTTTGCTGATGCCGCGCATCCGCAACAACGGTAATGATGGTTCTGCTGACATGCCGCTTTGCCTCAGTGCGATAAAACCATCGCCGCTTCGTCACACAACCGTTGAGCCTCGGCCAAGGTGCGAGCCTCGGCGATGGCGCGCACGATCGGCTCGGTGTTGCTGGCCCGAACCAGCAGCCACTTGTCAGGCCAGTCGAGCCGCAAACCGTCAAGCCGGTCGGCCCGCGCGGCGCTAAAGTGCTTCTCCAGCGCGGCCAACGCGGCGGCGACCCGTTCGCCGGGCAAAGTGATCTTGGTTTTTACGATCTCATACCGCGGCAGTTCCTCGGCCAATTGACTGATCGGCAACCGGCGCGACGCCAGCGCGTCGAGAACGAGCGCCATACCGGCAAAGCTGTCGCGAACGTAACCGACGCGCGGATCGATCACGCCGCCATTGCCTTCGCCGCCCAAGACCGCCTGTTCGGCGCACATCTTATCGACGACGTTCGCTTCGCCCACGGCCGAGCTGAAAAACGGCACGCCCAGGTCCGCCGCCATGTCTTGCGTCATGCGGCTGGTGGAACAATTCGTGACGACCGCGCCAGGCCGTCCGCTCAAAACGTGTTTCACGCACAGGGCCAAGGTGTATTCCTCGCCGATGTAGCGGCCGGTTTCGTCGATAATGGCCAGCCGATCGGCATCGGGATCTTGGCAAAAGCCGATGTCCGCGCCGCTTTTTTGAATCTGAAACGCGACGTCAACCAGGTTCTCGGCGGTCGGTTCGGGCGGGTGCTCAAAACAGCCGTCCGGCTCGCCTCCCAACAACTCGATTTGGCATCCCAAGGCCGCCAGCAATTCGCCGCCCAACAGGCTGCCCGCTCCGTGGTTGCTGTCGAGCAGCACTTTGAAACGCCGCCGCCGGATGCCTTCGACATCGACCGTGGCGAGCACCAACTCCAGATGCCGCCTGATCGGACTGTGGCAAGGAAGCGCTTGCCCAAAGCCTTCATGCCGCGACCAGGCGGGCTGGCCGCCGCGATAAACGGCGCCGACTTTCTCGCCCAAGGCGGCGGGCACGACGCGGCCCTGATGGGAAAAGAGTTTCAGGCCGTTGTAATCGGGCGGATTATGGCTGGCCGAAATCTGAATGCCGCCGGCGGCCGAGAATTGCCGCACCAACACGCCGCTGGTGGGTGTCGCCGCGATGCCGGCGTCGATCACGTCTCGGCCGCCGGCGATCAACGCGCCGCGAATACAATCGGCCAGTGCCGCGCCGGTCGCGCGGCCGTCGCGCGTCAGCACCAAGGGGCCGGGCGGCGCCACCTGCGCCAGCGCCGTCGCATAACGGATGGCCACGAGCGGCGTCAGGCTTTCGCCCACGACCCCGCGCAAACCCGAAACGCTGATGATGGGTTCGGACATTTCAACCATATACCAGGGACTAGGAACATTCAGCCTGACCGCGCGAGGCGACTCCGCGCGGCCTCATAATGCGCACACCAAACCACGCTTAGTATATACCACACACGGGCAGGAATGAGGCTGTCGGCGCCGCCGGAGGATGGGCCTCCTGGCCCGTCACCGGTCAGATGGTCTTCTCGCAGCGTTTCAAATGTTCCCGTACGAAGGTGGGGGGAGGAGGGCGGTCAACCCATGCGCCCGCGGCAGACGCAGCTTGCCAATCGCCGCCGATGCCGCATAAAAACGCTCGCAAACGTGGCGGAGTTGGTTACAATATTTGTTGCCGTGCTTCCTTGACCCCCCGACCTTTTAGTGATGCAACATGGCTCAACCCTTTCCGAACCCCTTGATGGGCGGCAGTGCGAAACAAAGTCAGCAGCTTGGCGGCTCCGACCTCAAAGCCGCTGAGGAACTGACCTCCGCCTTCAACAAAATGAAGGAACAGTTGGCCCGCGTCATCGTGGGGCAGGATGAGGTGATCAAGCAGGTGCTCATCGCGCTGTTTTGCCAAGGGCATTGCGTGCTGGAGGGGGTGCCCGGACTGGCCAAGACGCTGATGATCGCCAACATCGCGCGGCTCATGTCGCTCAGTTTCGGCCGCATTCAGTTCACGCCCGACCTGATGCCTTCGGATATCACGGGCACCGAGATTCTCGACGAGGAAGAAGGCACGGGCCGGCGGCGCATGCGTTTTGTGAAAGGCCCGATTTTCTGCAATATTTTGCTGGGCGACGAAATCAACCGCACGCCGCCGAAAACGCAGGCGGCCCTGTTGCAGGCGATGCAAGAATACCAGGTGACCACGGCCGGCGAACACTTTCCGCTGGAAAAGCCGTTCTTGGTGCTCGGCACGCAAAACCCGATCGAACAAGAAGGAACCTATCCGCTGCCCGAAGCGCAGCTCGATCGCTTCATGTTTAAGATTCTGGTCGAGTATCCTAGCTTTGATGAGGAATTGGCCATCGCCGAGGCGACCACCAGTGGCGACATGCCCACCCTGCAGCCGATTCTCGACCGCGCGGTGATCTTGCAGTTGCAACAGACGGTGCGCAAGGTGCTCATTGGCCGCAGTGTTTCGGCGTATGCGGTGAGTCTGGTGCGGGCCACGCGGCCCGGTGCGCCCGAGACGCCCGATTTTGTGAACAAATATTTAACCTGGGGCGCGGGCACGCGCGCCTGCCAGGCATTGTTGTTGGGCGCCAAGGCCAACGCCCTGCTCGACGGCCGCGTTCACGTATCCGCCGAAGACATCCGCTACGTCGCGCGGCCGGTGCTGCGCCATCGACTCGTCACGAGCTTCACCGCCGAGAGCGACGGCGTCACGCCCGACCATATCGTGGAGAAGCTGTTCGAGACCGTTCGAGAACCGGCGGAATAGCACGGCCGATTCATGCGTCCCCGTAAAACTGGCGCCGTGTGGGTGCCTAAGGGGATTTGAAACTTTGCGATTGACGCTTTCCACCGGATCCGCTCCGCGCGCAATTCCCCTTATGATGCGCCCCCTACGGCACGCGACTTGATCCTTGCCGTTGACACGCCGTTGCCATGGCGATACAAATCGCCACCCGTCCCATAGCTTCTCGGCTTGCCGCGGCGTGCAAATCTCGCGGCGACCGAAAGCGCGCGTCCCTTCGTTTAACTCCCTCTCCATCATTACCGCGAAAAACGGCGGTAACTACCTGCGTATCCGCGCATGGCGTCTGTAAAACCGGCAAAACCCGCTGAAACTCCCGCGACCAACCGCGCCACGCTGCTGGCTGATGTTGGCGGCCGCTTGCTGAGCGTGGCGTGGCGGCACCCCATGCAGACGGCGATTGTTTTCGGCATCGTCCTCTTGCCGGTGGTGCCGATCGTGGCCGTGCAAATCGCGCTCTTGCGCAATTTGCCCGAACAGCCGCCCAAGCCGCTGCTTGACGAGGCATTCGAGGCACTTGACCGCCACGATTTTGAAGAAGCGGCCAAGCTGGCCCAACGGCTCGGCGCCGAACAGCCCATGACCGCCGATGAATTGAAGGCCAAGCCCTTTTTGTTGGGTGTGGCGACCGACCACCAGGCCGCCGGTATGTTGGGCAGGCCGCAACGCCGCTTGCGGGCGCTGGCCGCGAAATACCTGGAAGAAGCCCGTTTGCTTGGCTTCCCGCCAGGCCGCGAGGCGTTGGGGCTGTTTCTGCTGGGCAAAGACCTTTACGAAAGCGGACAGTCGGCGGAGAGTGTTGCGATACTTTTGATGGCGCTGGGCGCGAACGAGAAATCGGCGGCTGTTGTGGGGCAGGCCGCCGGCCCGTCTGGCCGCGAAAGACGGCCCGGCGGGCCGCCCCACGATACGCTCTCTGATCTGCACCATTTATTGGCCGCCGCCTACTTTACCCAGCCGCAACCGAATCTCCATGAAGCTCTGCGGCATAATGCCGCCTATTTGTCAGACAAACACCTACCCGCCGAGGCGCGCGAGGCGGCGCTCATCGAACGTAGCCGCATCGAACTGGCGCTGGAAGATTACGCGGCCTGCGAAAAAACGCTCGACGCGCTCGCGGCCGATTCGGCCAGCCTGCCGCAAGTGGCCGTCCTGCGCGCCTTGATGTGGGAGCATGAAGCTCAGGCGATCAGCGGGGGCCGGCAAATCAGCGCGCACAAACAGGCGCTGGAAAAGATCAAGGACGCCATCGACCTGCTCGAAAAAGTGCCGTCGCAGCCGGAGTTGGAAACAGCGGCCGACCTGGGCTATTTGCTCGGCCGCCTGCGTTTGGAAATGGACGACGAGGAAGCCGGCTTGGCTCTCTTGCGACGCGCGCACCTGCGCTGGCCCGAAACCGAAGCGGGGTTTGCGGCCGCGTTTCTGACTGCCGAGCGGCATCGGGCGAAGCGTCGCCTGCCGGAGGCCATGTCCGCCTATCAGGCCGCGTTGAAAGGCATCGACGCCGAGGCCCCGTTTCAAAACCGCTGGTTGTCGGCCGACGAGCTGCGCACCAGCTTGCTCGACGCCTACCAGGAGTTCCTGCGGCGGCAGCAGTTTGAGTTTGCCATCGAACTGGCGAAGCTTTCCGGCCCGGTGCTCTCGGCGGCGCGATCGCTGCAGTTGCAGGCCCAAGCGCACGCGCTCTGGGGCCGGCACTTGATCGCGACGGCCGACGCGGGCGGCGCGCCGGATGCCGATAAGCGGCAAAGTGAAGGGCGTCGCCGGTTGCGTCAGGCCGGTCAGCTCTTCCGCCAGTTGGCGGAGTTGCGCGCGGCTTCGCGCGAGTATCCCGACGATCTTTACGACGCGGCCGAGGCCGATTTGGCCGGCCACGATTATTCGTCCGCGGTCGAGACGTTTAAGAAATACCTGGAGGCCGAAGCACGCAAGCGGCGGCCACGGGCCTTGCTGGCCTTGGGCGAGGCTTTGC
Source organism: Pirellulales bacterium (assembly GCA_036379555.1). Lineage (GTDB taxonomy): Bacteria > Planctomycetota > Planctomycetia > Pirellulales > JAICIG01 > DASSFG01. The sequence goes on from DASVGM010000491.1 coordinate 6,891, forward strand.
TCGCCCTGGGCCAACCGGCGGCGGCCTTGGCGTCGCTCGAAGAGTGCATTGAGTTTCATGCCCGCGACGCGGCCGTGTTCGAGGCGCGCGTCATGGCCGCACGCGCCTATTTGCAGCAAGGCCGCACGGAGCCTGCCGAAAAGCTCCTGCTCGACAACCTCTATGGCGATGCCCTCAGTCCCGCCAGCACCGAATGGCGGCAATCGTTGCTCTTGCTGGGACGGCTGCTGTATGAAGCCGGCCGCTACCCGGAGGCGATTGAACGCTTGGACGAGGCGATCGCTCGCTATCCGCAAGACGCGGCTGCAGAAGAATCGCGTTATCTGGCGGCGGAGAGTTATCGACGCTGCGCCAGCCAGGTGCGGAGTCAAGAAGCGCAAGAAGCGACCGCCGAGGGCAGGCTCGCCCGGCGGCGCCAGTGGACGCAGCTTTTGGAAAACGGCCTGGGCCGCTTCGAGCAGGAGTTGAACGGTATTTTGCTGCGGCAAGAACAGCGGCCGCTCTCGCGCCTGGAAGAGTCGATCTTGCGAAACTGCTTTTTCGCGCGCGGGGCCACCTTGTTTAGTCTCGGTCGCTACGAGGAAGCCATTCAGGCTTATGCCAGCGTGACCAATCGCTATCAACAACGCCCTGAAGTGCTTGAGGCCTACATGCAGATCGCCGCTTGCTATCGCCGCCTGGGCCAGGAAAGCGACGCGCGCAGCACGCTGGAGCAAGCCAAATACGCGCTCAAGCATCTGCCCGAAGGCGCTTCGTTCGACGACACCTCGAACTATTCGCGGCAGGAATGGGCGCGGCTGTTCGATGGCATGGGGGCTTTGTAAAAACGCATGACGACCGCCACCAACACCACCCTCTGGGACACCGATCTCTTGCTGCAACTCGCCGGCCGGCGGCTGAGCGCGCTGGAGCAGTTGCACGCGCTGGGACGGCGGCAAATCGAGCTGATCGCCACGGGCGACATGACGCTGCTCATGCAAGTGCTGGCCGCCAAGCACAACGTGCTGGCCGAACTGCAACAAACCGAGAAGCGGCTCGATCCGTTTCGCGGCCAGCAGCCCGAAGCGCGACGCTGGCGAAACGAGGCGTTGCGCGCCTGCTGCGCCGAAGTGGTCAGCAAGGCGGATG
>DASVGM010000492.1:0-5557 GCA_036379555.1 Pirellulales bacterium
TTACGAGCTGCGACGGGCCACCCCGGATCGTCACCTCATCCTCTCTTGGATGTTGCATGGCGGAGGCCCGTTGATCGCCATGCTGCGTCACGAGAAAAAAATACACGACGTTCTATTCCGCCTGCGGCGGCATTTTGAACACGACCATCCGGCGGTGTGGATTCATTCGCTGGAGCTGGAAACGGAATCGGCCGTGCCGCCTGGCCTGCTGGAGCAAGACTCCTTGCTGGGCGATTATTTGCGTGCGCTGACCGAGTTGGAAGGCGAGACAACCACGGCCGACTTGGTTGGTCCGCTCGAAGAATTGTACGCTCGGCGGCACGTCGGCCGGCATGGGGCGGACCCTGTGGATCGAGACGCGGATGAAGCATACGCGGCGAGCGACACGGCGAGCCAGAAGCGTTCGCTCCGCTTGCGATATTCAGAACAAGAGCGGCGCAGAGTGTTGCAAAAGGCCGCGGTTCTGGGCGCCGACTTGTTGTCGGCAGAGGAGGTCAAGCCATGAAGATCGTGGCGGCGGAAATAGACGGATTCGGCGTTTGGAGCGGTCTCAAGTTGCCGAACCTGGCGGATCGCGTCAGCGTTTTTTACGGCCTGAACGAAGCCGGCAAGACCACGCTTCTGCAATTTGTGCGCAGCATGCTCTATGGCTTTTCGCAGCAGCGCGGCCGGCGCTACCTGCCGCCCGTGCATGGCGGCCGGCCGGGCGGCGCGCTAGTGGCGTCGGCCGGCGGCGGCCGTTATACGATTAGCCGCCATGCCTCGCTTGCCGGCGGTGAGAGTGAGCTGCGCGTGCTCGGACCAGAGGGCACCGTGCAGGGCGATTTTGTCATGCGCGGCCTCTTAGGCGGTATCGACGAGGCGACGTTCAATCACGTTTTCGCCGTTGGCCTGCGTGAAGTGCAGGAGCTTGGCACGCTCGGCGATTCGGCCGCGGCCGATTTTCTCTATCATCTTTCCACCGGACTGAGCGGCGTGGCCTTAGCCGACGTGTTCACCGAGTTGGCCGCGGCCAGAAGCCGGCTTGTTTCTCCGGCGGGAGAAGCGTGTTTGCTCGGCGACCTGCTCGACCGCCGCGCGACGATTGCCGCCGAGATCGACGAGCTGCGCGGACAGGTACATCGCCAGGCGGCCATTGCCCATGAGCTGGCGGAACTGGCGGCCGACGCGGAGCAATGCGAGGCCGAACAAAGCGAATTGGACGGCGCGCAGCGAGCCATTCAAGCGGCATTGGCCGTCCGTGGGCCGTGGCGCCGCCGCGCCGAACTGCTCCGCGAACTGGCGGCTCTCGCGCCGCTTGAGGCGGTGCCCGTCGGCGCGGTGGAGCGGCTCGATCAACTGAATGACGCGCTCGCCTCGCGGCGGCGGAAAATCGCCGACATCGTGCGTTCGCGCCGTTCGCTGCGCAGAGAAGCCGCCGAGCTTGCCTTCAATGCCCGCCTGGCCCGGCACGCGCCGCGAGTGGAAGCCTTGGCCGAGCAAGAGGCCTGGATGGCGAATCTGGAAAAACAGGTCGATCAGCATACGGCGCGGTGCGAATCGTTGGAAGCCGAACTGGCCGAACATCGCCGCTTGCTGGGCCTGGGCGGTAAATTGCCGCACAAATCGGCGGCCGGCGGTTCTTTAGCCAAACGGTTGCGGCCGGCGGCGCGGGCGCTGGCCGGCCCGCAAGAGCGGCTGAAGTCGGCGCAAGAAGATCAGGCCAAGGCGACTCAAGAGGCCGAGTCGCTGGCCGGACAGATCGCCAAATCGCTCAGCGGCGCCAAACAGAAAGAACTGGCGCCCGCGTTGGAGCAGGCGGGCAACCTGGTCTCACAGTTGCGGCGCCGAACGCAGGTGGATGAACGCCTCAGTCAGCTTGCCAGTCACGAAAGCGAGTTGGCCGAGCAAACTCGCACCCTGCTCGATCGTCAGCTTCTGCCGGGCTGGGTGCTGGTGGCGCTGGGCGGCGTGTTCGTGCTGGGCGTGGTGTTGGTGCTGGCGAGCATGTTTTTGCCATCGTCGTTGGTGGGGTCGGCGGGCTGGCTGCTGGCCGCCATCGGCGCGTTGGGAGCGGCCGGCGCCGCCGGCGGCAAGTTTTTGCTGGACCGCTCCGCCGCCAGCCAGCTCGAAGCCTGTCAGAAACAATCGGCCATTCTCGCATCGCAAGTCAAACAGACCAAAGAAGAGCGCGAAACGCTCGACCGCGACCTGCCGCGGGGCGGCGGCCCACTGCTCATGCGGTTGCAAACGGCGGAAAAAGACCTGGCCTCGCTGGAAGAACTACTGGGTGTCGATGCCCGGCGGCAGGCCGCGGTGGCCGCCGCCGAAGCCGCTCGCGCGCGCGTCGCCGCCGCCGAAACCGAACGTCGCGATGCGCGCCGCAAGTGGGAGCAAGCCTTGATCGCCGCCGGTCTGCCCAAGCAACTCACGCCCAAGCAAGCCCGCAAATTCGACAGCCAACACCGCCGGCTGTCTGACCTGGAGCGCGCGCGCGACCGGCATTTTGAAGAGCTGCAGCAAAGGCAGGATGAGCTTGACATGCTCTCCGGCCGCCTCCAGCAACTCTTGACCGACGTGGGTTTCAAGCCCGTCAGCCAGCGGCCGACGGAACAGTTGCGTGAGCTCTCCGCGCTGCTTGCCGCGCACCAGGTGGTGGCCGCCGAACGCGGCGCCTTGCACGAACGGGCGTCCCGGCTCAAGCGGCAGCAGGCGCGTTTGACACACGCCGTGCGCCGCGGCGAGCAACGGCGACAACAATGGCTGCATGAAGTGGGCGCCGTCGACGAGGAAGAACTGCGCCAGCGCGCCGCCGAACACGCCCGCCGGCAGGAGCTGGCCGACCGCTGCCATGTTCTTTCACGCGACATTGACGCGGCCCTGGCCGGACGATTATCGCCCGATGAGCTGCGCGCCTGGCTGGACGCCGATCTCGATCTCGAACAACATTTGCACGAGCTTGCCGGCCAAATCGCCGACGCCGCCGTCCGCTTGCAGGCGTTGCATGAGACGCGCGGCCGCTTGGAGCAAGAGGCCAAAGCGCTGGTGTCCGATCGCCGCCTGGCCATGCGGTTGGCCGATCTGGAAATCGTTGATGAGCAGGCGCGCGACGCGGCCGAGCGGTGGCGCGTGCTTTCGGTCGCCGCGCACACGCTCGACGCGGTTCGCCGCAGCTATGAAAAAGAGCGGCAGCCCGAGGCCCTGCGCGAGGCCTCCGCGTTTCTTGAGCGTCTGACCGAGGGACGCTACCTGCGTGTCTGGGCGCCCCTGGGCGAGCGGGCCTTGCGCGTGGACGACGCGGCGGGCAATTCGCTGGCGGTCGAGGTGTTGAGCCGCGGCACGCGCGAGCAGCTTTTTTTAAGCCTGCGCTTGGCGCTCATCGGCATTTACGCCCGGCGCGGCGTCGAGTTGCCGTTGGTGCTTGACGACGTACTGGTCAACTTCGACGCGCGGCGCACGCGGGCCGCGGCCAAAGTGCTGCGCGACTTCGCCGATTCGGGCCATCAGGTGCTCGTCTTTACTTGCCACGAACATCTGGCGGCCATCTTCCGGCAGCTTAAAGTGCCGGTGTATGAACTACCGTCGAACGACGACATGGAGCCTGTCACGGTGGCATATCCTCAGCCGGTTGAAGCCGTCTTCGACGAACAGCCCGATGAATTGCCCGACGAACCGCCGGCCGAGCCGCCCGATCTCGCCGCGACCTGGCATCCGGAGCCCGCGGCCGACGGCCTGCTGGAAATCGCCGAAATTCGTGCGGACGAAGAATTCGAGCCACTCGCCAAACCGCGGCGCCGTCGAAAACCGAAAGGCCGCAAGAGGCGTCTGCCCGACGCGCCGCCGCCGGCGCCCGTTCACGCGCCGCTAGTTCGCGCGCCAATTGTAGAGCGCCCACACCGGGTTTCGATCGTGCGCGGCAGGCAGTTGCAAAACCCCTTCGCCGACACGAGTTGGCACGAGCTGGTGGACGACGACGAGGACGATCCCATCATCATCGCCGACGAACCGAGCGCCGACGAGTTGGAAGACGACGAATTGGAAGAGGACGAGTCGCTGTTTGATTCCGCCGACGTGGAACGCTGGCCCGACGGCCCTATCGACTGGCAGGCCGGCGGCGACGACGACGAATTTGAAGCGGCGTAGCGGGCACCATCGGCATGAGCCACCACGGCCTGACTTCTCACGAAGTCGGCTACGGGCCGGTGCGCCATGCGGGGTAAACAACGCGATTCCATACATAACGCCGGTGATTAAACTAAGGTTTAGCGGCGCGCGTTTGCCCGTTGTCTTTCTGTTCTGGGATCATGGATATTCTTTACATTTTTCGACACAGCGTCAGCGAAGATTGGGAGCTTCGCTTCTCGCTGCGAAGCGTCAATCTATATCTGCCCTACATTCGCAAGATTTGGATCTTAGGCGACCGGCCGAGTTTTCTCGTAGACGACCGCGCCTTGATTGAGCATGTGCCGCACGACTACGTCGCCTGGATCGGGCGCTATCGCGAACCGGTCAAGAACTTGTTCCTCAATATTTTTCTCGGATCGCTCCTGCCGGGGCTCAGCGAGGAATTCATTCTCTTCTGCGACGACTATTTCTTGCTCGACTATGTTCCCGCGCAACGCATGCGTAAGGACCGCGTGTTGGAAAACCTCGACGACATCACCGGCGCCCGCGGCCGCGGACTTTGGAAGGACGCCTTGTGGAGAACGTACGATCTACTCAAGCGGTTGGGCTATCCCGGCCACAATTTTGAGGCGCATTGTCCGGCGTATTTCACCAAACAGCGTGTCTGGGACGCCTTTCGCGAGTTTCGCGACTTCGTGACGGAAGATTATTACCATGGAGTGTTGGCGCACACGGCGATCTTGAACTATGCGGCCAAACACGGCGCGATCGACCTTGAGTTGATGACCGAAACAAAGCCCAAGGCGACGTTTGTGGCGCCCGCCGCCTACGACGAGATTCGTTCGCAGTGCGACGGGAAGTTGTTCCTGAATTTCAACGAAGACGGTTTGAACGACGACATGCGGCGTTTCCTGGGCGAGCGCTTTCCTGTGGCGTCCATCTACGAACGGCCGCACGCATGATATAGCGTGCCGCCGGCGCTCGTACACCGAAGCGCGAGCATGATCCGCGTCATCGCAACGATCGCGGTCTTGCGCGCCGCGGCTACAGAGCCGTCCCGCCGGCGCTAGTCGCGCCGTTCCAGCCGGTCCCACCAGCGCTGGTCCCGCCGGTTCCCGTCGCGCTCGTACCACCTGCGCCGGTGCCGCTAGCGCCGCCGGTTCCCGTCGCGCTCGTGCCGCCAGCGCCTGTGCCGCTCGCGCCGCCAGTTCCGGTCGCGCTCGTGCCACCTGTGCCAGTGCCGCTGGCGCCGCCGGTTCCGGTCGCGCTCGTGCCACCAGCGCCAGTGCCGCTGGCGCCGCCGGTTCCTGTCGCGCTCGTGCCACCAGTGCCAGTGCCGCTGGTGCCGCCGGTGCCGCCGGTTCCTGTCGCGCTCGTGCCACCAGCGCCAGTGCCGCTGGTGCCGCCAGTTCCGGTCGCGCTCGTGCCGCCTGTGCCACTGCCGCTGGCGCCG
>DASVGM010000493.1:0-6734 GCA_036379555.1 Pirellulales bacterium
CTGGCAATCGGGCATCATGCCGGACAGCTCGATAGCCGCCACAGCCGAGTACCGCCAGTTGTTGAGCGCCGCGCCGAACGGCGGCGCGGGCGGGAAGTTGCCGCACTCCAGCGCGGGCCGGGCGGCCAGCCGATCAAGACAGGTAAGCACGTCCATCGTTTTCAACGCCTCAAGAGTTTTGTCAGCCGGCGGTACGGCGCATCGAGCCGGCCACGGGTGCGGCGCAGATCGGGGCGACCGGAACGACCGCGGCGAGAACCGCCCGCCGTCGAAAATGGAATCGCGTTCATTTCCTCGTACCGCTGGCGGTCGGCCTTGCTGGGACGGGCCGACTTCAGCAGTGATACCGCCTCGTCGATCACTTCGGGGTGATGCTTCGCCGGGGCGTCGCGCTTCCCCTCGGCCAGCACGTTCCACAGGCGAGAGGCGAAGTCGGCGCTTTTTTCGTCCGGGTCGCCCAGCCCCAAATGCGGATGTTCGCGGGCCACTTCCTGCGCCACTTCGTCGAAGTGGGAAAACTTCGCGCCGGTGGCGCCGCCCGCCTTGTGAGCGCTCGCGTAATCGTGCCCCGCGTTGGCGAGTCTGGAAATGTCGCCGGCGGTCAGTCCGGTCTTGCGACGCGCGGCGGCTTTAGCTGACTCTCGTTCCTGGTGCGCACGCAACTTCTCACTGTGGACGAAGTGAACCGCGTCCCGCAATTCACCGCGCGGCAGACGATGCTCTTTCGCCGCCGATCGTACCGCGGCGTCAAGCCGAGAGTCCGGCGGTTTGTCTTTTCCAAAGCTCGACAGCTTTTTGCCGCGCAGCCGCGCCGGGCCGGATACGATTTTGCCGCCGGAAATCTTGACCGGCACACCGCCGTGCTTCTTGCCATCGGCGCCCCGCACGCCGCCGATGGTGACCCAGCCCGTTTTACTCCCATCGTCGCCGCTGGTGGAGTATTGGATCGCGTCCGGCTCCGTCCATTCGTCGGCCAGGTCGTCGTCAACCAGGCCGTCGTCAAGATTGTTGTCGCCAGTAATCCATTGAGCCGCGTTCCGCACGGTGCTTGGGGGTAGTTGCGTAAGCAGCCGCTCAATACGCGCGGCTTGACGACCAGAGGCGTCCGGGCCGTGTTCGTGCAGCGCGTTGTATTCGCGCTCGAACGCGCCTTGTAGCTCCCGCGCGTCATGCCGGGTGGCGCTCAATATCTCGGCCCACGCCGCGGTGGCCGAATTGCCGTCGTTATTGTCGCTTTCGATGCCCGCCAGCACGCGGGCCAGTGTCGCGTCGTCCATCGTGGAAACTCCAATCGTTAGAGTAAAACGCCCGGCGCGTCGGCGCCGTCGCGGTCCTTTCAACTCGCCGGCACGGCGGCCAATGCCGCATCAAGCCACGCGGCTTGTCGCTCATCGCGGGCGTCAAGTCGTGAACCGATCGCCTCGCGGAAATCGGCCCGACGATCGGCAGGCACGTTTAGGAATGCGGTATGTTCCGCCGGGTAATCGAATTGCCAGCCGCCGGCGGCGATGGAATCGACATCGGCGAAAAACACGTCGGGGCCCGCCACGCCGATGGCATCGGCAATCCCCACAATGTGGTCTGCCGGGATGCCGATCGCCGCCAGGTAGACCGCCGCGCGATAGCCGGGCGAATTGAATCGTCCCGATGGCAGTTTGTGGGTGGCGAGCATTTGGCGAAGGGCGGCTTCGGTCGTCGTCCGGTCAATCACAAAATTCATAATGAAAAACTCTCTTTCGGTTTGGGGGTGAAACTGCTTGTATCGGGGAACGATCACGCGAACGGGTTCCGCGTCGTGTTTGGCCGCCTGTTGTACGCTTCTTGGGCGTCAACGATTCGCTTCGCCATTCGCCTGACGCGCGAATCATTGGCGGTGGAAAACTGCGCCGCGCCGGCCGCCTCGCACAGCCTGTCCATCATTTCTTCTTGCGTCATGCCGTCGCTGCCGTCGTCGGGCGAATCGTCGCCGTCGTCATCGCCGGCGCCGATTTGCTTCAGCACAATGTCAAGCGTTGACCGCCAGCTCCGTAGCAGATCGGCGAATTCCTCTAAGCTGGAAACCTGTTTGGGGACGACCAGCCCGGCGTCCTTCAGATAGCCGCGCAATTCTTCGAATGGTGCGGTTGCCATATTCGTGTTCCCTTCAGGAAAAATGGTGAAGTAAAAAAAGGTCCGATCAAATTCCTCCGATGCCTACGGGCGGAATCGGACCCACGCGCATGCCAGGCGGTTGTTTGGGGTTCTGGCCGCTGCCGTAGTTCAGGCTGTCGATAATCAAAGCGTCGGCGCCGAACATGCCGCGCAGTGTCAGCATGTTTTGGACGTTTTGCTGCTTGCGAAGGGCTTCATTCGCGGCGTCCAGCACAGCCTTTTGCATCGCCACCTGAAGCTGCGCGATCAGATCGCCGGTCGTCCAAGGGAAGCTGAAATTCTTGATGAACTCGGACACCGTGTTGCCAAGGATCGTCGCGCCCTCAATCGTCTCGTTCAGGGCCTCCAATCCGGTAATGAGCGCGTCCAACTCGACGCCCTGAATCTTGTCGTTCAGCCGCTGCATTTGCCGGCCAAGGTCGCCACGCAATTGCGTGTATTTGGCCAGCTTGTCGCCAAGCGCACGCGCGCTGGTAATATCACTGATGGTGTTTTTCGCCGCGTTGATCGCGTTGGCCGCCGACAGCTTGCCGCTGAACGGCGCCAGTCGTTGGCCCATCGTGACAAACGTATGGTCGAGCCGTTGCACGGTCGATACCAGCGCGTCGAACGCTTGCGCCGCAGCGCCCACCGAAGCCACCACGGCCAGGCCGATGGCCAACCCCGCCGGGCCGCCCAACATGGAAAGCCCCGCCGCGCCCTCCATCGCGCCAGCCGCCGCGCCGCGGGTCGCCATCGCAGTGCCGGCGGCAGCCGCCGCGCCGCCCCCCTGCGCCGCCGTCACCGTGGTGCGCGCCGCCTGCACCGCAGAGCCGGCGCCGTGCGCGAGCGGATGGCGTGTAGTGTTAGGCATGCGCCGCCGACGCCGTTGACGCTGGGCGACGTTGGGCTGCTGCCGCGCGGCGTGCTGGCCAGCCGCCTGCAACCGCGCGTGCCGGTCCCGCAAACCTTGTCGCAGCTCTTCCGACCGATACCCCAGATCGCGCAGCGGTCGAAGGGCCGCGATCAATTCCCGCTGACTGGCCGGCAGGGGGCCGAGAGCATCGATTAGTTTTTGCAGCGCTTGCCGCTCGGGCGAAAACGAGCTAGGAATCGGCGAAGCCGGCGGGTTGACCAAGCCGCGCCGAGGCGGATTGCCGCCAGGCGGTGGTTGCCGGTCATGCCGCCGGGGACGGCGCGGACCGCGATTGGGCGCAGCCGCCGACGCGCCGCCGCGTGGCCGACTCGGGGGCGCGCCGCTCGCCGGCTGGTTGGGCGACGATCGAACCGGCGCGCCCGTCTGCATTGCCCGCGCCGCGGTTTGCCGCCGCTGGTGTCGCCGCCGCTGAACCGGAACCGCCGCCGTCGCCGCGCCACGGGCCGGCGCGTTCTGCGCCGCCGCCGGTGGCCGCCCGTGTCGCTCAAGCAGATCGTGATACCGTCGCCGCGCCCGCGCGAACGGCTCGGCTAGATCGTTCACCAGGCCCACAACCCGACCGATCGGCCCGGGGATGCGGCGGACTGCGCGAAGCAAATCGTCAAACACCTCGCTGGCCGCGCCGCGCTGGCGACGGGCAGAGGCGGTTGTAACGCCGGGCCGGCCAGCGTCCGTCGATCGCTCGGCACCTCGTTGGGCCGGCGCCGCCGATCGGCGAGCCGACGCCGGGGACTGGCCGCTAGAGAACGCCGACGATGCGCCGCCGCGCCGCGGTTGTGGTGTGTTCGGTTGCGGTTGCATCGCCGCAGCCGCAGCGCCACTTCGCGCGCCGACCGGCGCGGACGATGAACTGCCGTCGTCTTGAAACTTAAAGAGAAAAGTTAATGGCTCGGCCATGATAATCACTCAGGAAAAAAATTATGGAACGGATGAATTCACGGTGTCATTTGGTTGCGCTCGATCGCCGCCAGCGTGCTGTCGATCTCGGCCAGCCGCGCGTCGAGCGTCTTTAGTTCGGTTTCGCAACCGCGCAGGTACATCTCTGTGACGTCGATGCCATGACGAAGCGCGGTTTCATCAAAGGGAATTTGCGGCACAATCGAGGGTGGCAAATGGCCGACGGGGGTTCCGTCGCCGCCGAAGGGCTGTGGGCCATGCCTCAACGCCAGCCGCAAACTAGCCAGCCGGCCACGGTGGCCTTGCCCGTCATTGCCAATCTCCTGCACCAGCGCGCCGCGCCGCTGTTGCAGCCGGCCACGCTCCGCCCGTAGCTCGCCCTCACGCGGATCGGGGCGGCCAGAGCGAAGCCTTATCGCCGCTTGCTCCGCGGCGTGAATCGCGTTATCGACCTGAGCAATCTGCCGCTGGCCGTTCACCGAATCGACGCGGTACTTTTCTTCGGCCTCTCGCAGCACGTCGCGTATCGACCGCTGCGCATTGCCCAACGCTTCGCGCTGTTGGCGAAGCTCGGGCAGCTTCCCAGCAAGCTCGACGTCCGCCCGACGCTGGCGAAGCTCCCTCACGTCGGCCTCAAGCTGGGCGGGCGTCTTGGCCGCGTCGAGCAAGATGGCGTCCGCGCGGGCCGCGTCAATGTCGGCATCGTCGGCCACGGCAATCACCAGGTCACGGTAGGTGTCGAGCGTCTTTTGTTCGTCGGCACGTCGCCGGCCAGTGAGTTTTTCGATAAGCGTTGCGGTACTCATTCAAAAATCCTCTTCGCGGGAATCCAAGGGGTAAGGAAACAGGAAACTCAAATCAAACACATTGCGAACAACGGTCGCTCAAGACAACCCCGCTTGGAACACGCGAACGCATGCGCAGCAATTCGCGGGCAGTGTGCGCGGCGTTGCTGAGCCAGGTGCGCGTCTCGTTTTCCATCGCTTCGGATAGGTGCATCTCCCATTCGAGCGCATGGGCAATCGTCTCGGCGCGCTGAACCAGATTTGGGCCCAACACTTCCAACCGCCCCACAAGCTCCACGTCGGACGGGCCAAAATTGCGTTCGATGATCGCTAACGGGCTGGCGCCAGGCGGGGCCGGGTCGGGTTGCGGCCCACGGGCGACGATGGCCGCCAGTGAGCCGACAGCAGAACACGCATTACGCAAAACAAACAATTCGTCACGAAGCACGTTAACTCGAATTCTGCGGGAATCCTAGTTAAGTGGAAACAACAAAACGAACACTCAAAAACACGTGAACTCAATGCCCGGCGCGGCGCCGCTGCCAGGCGTTCTCAGATCGTGGCCGCCGGTAGCACGCGGGTCGATGCCGTCGCCGAGAATGCCGCCGGGTAGGTCGAGGATCGGCAGATTCGCCATGTCGATGACGCCGCCCTGCTGCATCAACTCCAACGCGGTGGGCAAGCCGATCGAAAGGGCAATCGCCGCGTCCGCGTGGCCGTGCTTATCGCGCGGCGCCGTCAGCCGAAAGCCGCCGCTGTTGGGTCGCTCTTCCACGCGAAGCGATCGCAAGCCGCGCAGCAAACTATCGTGCGGGTACAACTCGATGCGCCGCGAACGGAAGGCGTCGAGCAAACAGGACGCCGCCCGCTGCATGTTCGTCGCGGTAAAAGCGTGCTCGGTGCAGTAGATACCAGCCGATCGCAATCGCTGGATGAGCAAAACTGCTTGGCTCGGGTCGACGATGACTTGATGGAGGCGAAATTTTCGGTGCAGGGCCAGTAGGCAATCTTCGACCACCATCAGGTTTACGTCGGCCTTGCCGGGCGCGAACTCCCGCACGTCGGCCAGGCGAACGACTTGCTTCACGCCGTCGGCGGCCAGCACAACCACGGCGGTCTTGTCGTGCCGGTGGCCGATGTCCACCGCCGCAATGTAGGCGCAATGCGGCTCGACAAACTCCATCGGGCGAGCGGCGCGGACCGCGGCGTCAATGTCGTCGGCGGTCAGCGCGTCGCCGGCGCCGGTGGCCCACTGGTTCAGCCACAGGCGGCGATATGCCTGGTCGGGCAATAGCCGCCGCTGTTCGTCGAGTAGCGTGGAGTGAATCCACGAAGCTTGTGGGCCGTCGAGCGAATGAAAATACCAAGCCGGGTCGGTCTCGGCGTTGGCCCTCACACGCCACTGCCAGCTTTCGCCTTGGCCAAGGCCGGCATTGGCGATGATGACAAGTAGGCAGTGTCGGCGCTTGGCTGCCGACGACAAGAGCGAATGCCAAAGCTCCTCTCTGGGCCAATGCGTCAACTCATCGACCACGATGAAATCGGGCGTCAGGCCGTAGGACGATGGCGCGTCCGCACTCAGGATATCGAGCGTGCTGCCCGTGTGCGGGTTGATGATCTTGTTGACCTGCGCGTCAAGATAGCTGGCCAGCCAGGCGTTGAGCGCGGTCAGCTTCGCCACGGCATCGCGCAACAGCCGGGCTTGATCTTTATCAGCCGCCGCCGCCACGCCGGCCAGCCGTCGCGGGCTGGCGAACAAGACCCAAGCGACCATCACCGCCAGGTCGGCGGTTTTGCTGTGGCCGCGCGGGCGCTCCAGGTAGGCCCGCCGGGCGATGCCATCGTCGGGCGGGGCCGGGCCGACCATGCCGCGGATCGCTTCGCCGATCTTGGCCGCGATGCTGGGCGAGGGGTCGAGCGAGCCGGCCACACGCTGCCAGGCCGGGTCCAGCGCGGCGAAGTCGGCGGCCTGCCACGGGTCGAGA
>DASVGM010000494.1:0-2658 GCA_036379555.1 Pirellulales bacterium
TTGACCTGCGCTGTGACTCGACGCGCTTCGCCGCCGGCGGCGCCGAATCGCTGCTCGCCGAGTTTCTGCAAATACTCCGCCGCCTGCCCGAAGCAACCGGCCCCTGCCTGCAGCTATTGTCGCCGCCGACGGATTCCCACTCCTTTCCAGAAACCGCCGCCTTGAGGGCGCCCGGCCTCGTGCCAGCGGTTGCCGCGCCGCGTTGGACCGCCACTTCGCTAAATGCCGCGGGCCGCCGGTTCGACGTGCAGACTCCCTACGTCGCGCCGCGAAACGCGGTGGAACGGTTGCTCGTTCAGCTCTGGAGTGAACTGACGGGCCGTGAAAAAGTCGGCGTGCGGGACAGCTTCTTTGAGCTTGGCGGCGACTCACTGTTGGCGGTGCGGTTGATGACCGAGGTCGAGCGGCAATTCGGCCGCAAGCTCCCCTTGGTGTGGCTGTTTCAGGAGCCAACCATCGAGCGCTTGGCCGACGTGCTGCGCGCGGGCGATCAACCGGGCGTATGCCTGGTGCCCATTCGACCGCGACGGGCCGGTTCGCGGCCCCCCTTGTTTTGCGCCCACCCGGCCGGAGGCACGGTGTTTTGCTATCGCGAGTTGGCCGAGCGTTTGCCTCTCGATCAACCGGTGTATGGTTTGCAGGCTCGCGGCATCGACGGCCGCGAACCGCCGCGCGCCCGCCTGGAAGAAATGGCCGCCGATTATGTGGCCGAACTGCGCGCGGAGCAACCGGCCGGGCCGTATTGGTTGTTGGGCTGGTCGCTGGGCGGCTTGATCGTGTTTGAAATGGCGCGGCAGCTTGAGGCTCAAGGACGGCCGGCCGAGCTGGTCGCCGTCATCGACGCCGGCATGATCGCACCGGGCGAAAGCTTTAGCGAAGACGATTTCGTGCCGATGTTGTTGCAGCTTTTTCCTGACGACTTGCGGCCGACCGAAGACGAGTTGAAAAACCTTTCCGCCGACGAGCAGCTCGCGTTTTTCCGTTCGCGTGCCGAGCGTGCCCGGCTGGTGGCCATCAACGACAGCCCGATTGAAGACCAGCACGTCTTTCAGGTCTTTCAAGCGAACATGACGGCCTTGCTGGAATATCGCCCGCGGCCGTTTTCCGGCAAGATCACGCTCTTCCGCGCTCGACAAGACGCCACGCCCATGCACCGCGAGCGGTTTATGGGCTGGAACCCTTGGGCGTTGGGCGGGGTGGAAGAACATCGCATTGAAGGCGAGCACGTGAATCTCTTCCGCGATCCGTACATCAGCGAGTTGACGGGCGAGATCGAAAAGGTTTTGCGCGAGACTTTGCGGGAGTGAACTTGCCAGAACGTCCGATTGTCGTCAAACTAGAGGGCTGACACCGCATTTACCCGGTGGTGTAATGGTAACACTAGGGATTTTGGTTCCCTCATTCTAGGTTCGAGTCCTAGCCGGGTAGCTTTTTTTTCGCGATTTTGAACACGACCGCCACCTTCCAACGCCGCGACGTGCGATTTGAAAGCGCGGGGCTTTCCTGCGCCGCTTGGTATTATGTGCCTGATGATCTCGCGCCAGGCCGGCGGCGCGCCGCCATCGTCATGGCGCACGGTTGGGCGGGCGTGAAGGAAATGTGCCTGCCGAATTTCGCCGAGGCCTTCGCGGCGGCGGGCTTTGTCGTGCTGCTGTTTGACTATCGGTTTCTTGGCGCCAGCGAAGGCGAGCCGCGCTCGCAAATACTGCCCGGCGAACAGCGGCGCGACTACAAAAACGCCATCACTTGGGTTGGCGCGCAGCCGGAGGTCGACGCCGATCGTATTGGCATTTGGGGCACTTCCTTTAGCGGCGGACATGTGCTGGTGGTGGCGGCCGAAGATCGCCGCGTGAAAGCCGTCGTGGCTCACGTGCCGGCCGTCGGCATCCGCTCGACAACACGGCATTGGCTGCGCCGCGGTCTGTATCGCGAAGTGTTGGCGGCGGGCAGATTGATCGTTCGCCAAATGTTGCGGCCGCGAAAGACGCTGCTGATTCCGGTGGTAAGTTTGCCCGGTGGCGCGGCGACGTTGCCGGGCGCCGAAGCCTGGAACTGGAGCCAGCGCCACCGGCAACACGCGCCCGTCTGGCGAAACGAGGTGACCGTGCGTTCCATGATCGCCAGCATGCGCGACGTGGTGCGCCCCTTCATTCCGCGCATCGCGCCCACGCCGCTTTTGATGGTCGTCGCCAGCCGCGACGATTACTGTTTTACCGACGAGCAACTCCGCGCGTTTGCCTCGGCCGGAGAGCCGAAGAAGCTGATCCAGGCCGAGGGCGGGCACTTCGATTTTTACGAAGGACCAAACCTGGCGCTGGTGTTGCCCGACGAGATTGAGTGGTTTCAGAAACACTTAAACGGCTAGACGCCATCTTCTTGAACGCGGCGCCTGCGTCAATCCTGCCCGCGTGCAGTATCGGAGAGCCAATCGCGCCATTTGATTTCAGAGATTTAGTCGCGTTTGGTTCAAAATTCGCTCCGACGAGCGTTTGCTGTTTTAACCCTTGTCTTTGGCGAAAGAAGGAGTGTGGCGATGCGTCGGACAATCTGCTTGCCGATCTGCCTGGTGGCGGGATTATTATGGGCCGGCCTGGCGCTGTTGGCCCGAGGCGATGAGCAAAGCTCCCAGATCGAGGCCACGGCTCCCCGAGACGCCGT
>DASVGM010000495.1:0-3726 GCA_036379555.1 Pirellulales bacterium
AAGGAGTAAAACCCGCTTTACACGCTGCTGGACGCGGGAGTTGATTCTGCGCAGGCGAGGCCCGGCGGGCCGCCCCACGATGCGCTGTCGCGAAAGAATTTGCTTGCTTTTCGCCAGGCAAGTGGTATATTCGCGCTCAGAGTGGCGCCCAGAGGCATATCGACGCCGCTTTTCGGAACAGTCAGTTTCAGTCAACTTGGGTTTTAGGAGCAACGCTTTTCGCCGGTGCGCACGCGGATCGCCCTTCATGCCGGGTTATTGAGAGCGATTCCCGCGAGCGCTGGTGATGAATACGCTCCGCAGAGGAGGCCGTCATGCATCCGTCGTTTCGCACGCTATCTGGTGGGGCTGGGAATTGTCACCTCAACAAGTTGGGCAGATGTCTTTCGCGGGGCGCTATCTGGGGCGCCCTTTTGTTGCTCTCGCTTGCCGTCTCCGCTCGATTGTGGAGCGACGAGCCTTCCCGCCCGCGCGACCAACTCGCCGTGGGAGAAGAATTGTTCTTGCGTGAATGGACGATCGGCGACAAACGCTCGGTGGCGGGCGATGGCCTGGGGCCGATGTACAACGCCGTATCGTGCGTTGAATGCCACCGGCTCGGCGGCGCTGGCGGCGGAGGCGCGAACGAGGAAAACGTCGACCTGCTGACCGTTCTCGCCCCGCGCACCAGCACCGGCCGCGATGCGCTCACCAGCCGCCTCGGCGATTTCCATCCGGCGCTGGTGGCCGGCGGACGGCGGTTCGCCACCACCGTGCTGCACCGCTTTTCATCAGGCGCCAAATACGCGGCCTGGCGGGAGCGGATTATCGCCGGCGATCCACTGCCCAATAACGAAGCGTTGGCGCTTGTCGGCGCGGTGATCGAACGCCGTGAAAAACCGGCCAGCTCCGTCAAGCGTCTCAACGGTGTCGGCTACAAACAGACGCAGCGCAACACACCGGCCCTCTTCGGGGCCGGCTTGATCGACGACGTGCCTGACTCCGTATTGGAAGAAATCGAGGCCCAACAAACCGCCGAGGGCAAAGTCAGTGGCCGAGTGCCGCGCGCGTCGGGCGGAAAGGCGGGGCGCTTTGGCTGGCGCGGTCAAACCGCTTCGTTGCACGAATTCGTACTCGGCGCCTGCGCGGTGGAACTTGGGCTGCAAGCGCCCGGCCAACCGCAGCCGGCCGACCCACTGGCGGAAACATCCGCCACCGTAGGGAATCAGCAACCCAAACCCGATGACACGTTGGACATCAACGAGGAGCAATGCCGCGAGCTGAGCCACTACGTCGCGAGCCTGCCGGCGCCCGTGCGGGTTGTGCCGAGCGACCCGGCCGCCGCCGAAATGGCCGCGCGCGGCGAAGCGCGGTTCACGGAAATCGGTTGCGCCGCCTGCCATGTGCGGCAGGTCGCCGAGGTCGCCGGCATTTACAGCGACCTGTTGCTGCACGACCTGGGCAAAGGGCTGGAGGATCCGGTACCCGCCAATCCACCGGGACGGTCGAACAGCTCCGCCAGCTATTATGGCGGCGTCGATACGCTCTTCGCCGCGGTGGCGCCGGAGCTGCGCCGCGAGTGGCGCACGCCGCCTTTGTGGGGCGTGCGCGACAGTGCCCCATACCTGCACGACGGCCGCGCCCAGACCATTTCCGATGCCATCGGCTGGCACGGGGGCGAGGCGAGCGAATCGGCTCGCGGGTTTCAGGCTCTCGCCAAGGCGGCGCAAGAAGACGTGCTGTTCTTCATGAGTTGTCTCGTCGCACCGCCTGGGGCGTGATCGCTCCATCGATAAGCCGCCTTGCGCACCGGCCGGCACCCTCTCAAATCGCAACATGAAGGGTTGAAAGTTGTTACTTCGTTTCGTCGTGCCGGAGTTCGGCCTGTTAATCTATCGTCACCGGCTGACCGTCGTTCGGATTGAAAAGTCCCAACAGCATGGCGGCGTCGATCGTCTTTTTGATGAAACTCGTATGGCCGTCGGCGAAGACCGCCAAAAAACCGCCCGGATGAAGATCGCCCAGCCCGGCAAGCGGATTCTCAGGGTCGATTTCCAAGTCGTCGGGCTTGGTCCAGATCACCGCGTGATCGGCATTGCTCTCAACCACCATGAGCGTGTTTGAAGTGCCGTCTTTGATGGTGCGGAAATCGGCATGCGCCTCGCCGTTGAACATCGTGCCTTCGCCATCGGCTTGGATTGTGTCGGCGGCGTCGGTTTGCGCCGGGACTGCTTTTGCGCGGCCCCAACGCTAGACGCGCAGGCAAAGATGGCGAACATGCAGACTATGAACAGCAAGAGACAAAGACGGCGCATAAAGAACCTCGAATAGATGCTCAGGTAACTTCTGGTGCTACATACCGGCGTGCAGTATAGCATCACACGTGCCCGCGGTGTGCTCACTGAGCGGCTTCCAGCAGTCCGGCCAGGCGGCTTGCCTCGTCGCGATATTCGTCGAACAGGTTATTGGTTTCGCTCGGATCGCGACGCAGATTGTAAAGCTCACGCGTCGCGCGCTCGTCGACCGGGGCGATCAGCTTCCAATCGCCTTGCCGCACCCAACGATACGTCAGGTTTAAGAGCGTCTTGTCGAGATCGACGCAGGTGTGAACGTAAATCTCACCGCGCACGACGCTGCGCGGCAAATGGCCTTTGCCCGCCGCCACGTCGAGCAAACTCAGGCCGGACATGGCGGCCGGCGGCTTGAGGCCGCAAGCCGTTAAGATGGTTGGCGCCAAGTCGATGGTGGAGACAAGGTCTTTATAACGGCCGGCGACGGTATGGCCGGGCCAGCGCAGCATGACCGGAGTGCGCACGCCGCCGTCGTAAGGTGAGCGTTTGCTTTTCGCCGTGAAAGACCCGTGGCCGGGCTGGCGCGGCTGTGTGTCCTGAATCCAGCCGTTATCGACCAAAAAGACGAGGAGCGTGTTCTCGCGCAGCTTGTGTTCGTCGAGCCAGTCGAGCAACTCGCCGCAGGTTTCATCGAACCACTCGCACATGGCGTAGTACTTGGCCAGCGGCAGGGGTCGGTCGGGCGATTGGTATTTTTTGAGCAGCCGTTCGGGCGGATTGTGCGGCTCGTGCGGCATCATCGGCGCATACCAGACGAAGAAGGGGTCGCCGCCGCGGGCTTCGATGAAGTCGTAAATCGGCTGCATGGTTTTGCGGCCGATGATGAGACCATCGTCGCCGTGCCTCCCCTTGACGGTCATGCCGCTGGTGAATCCCGCGTTGGCGTGATGCCCTTCCCAGAATTTGCCGGTTTGCAAGCTGGCGTAGCCCGCCTGACCCAGCAAACGCGGAATCGTCGGCGCATGCTGGATGAACGGGTGCATGGCCGAGCGATCGACGCCCTCGGGCGGATCGTTGCAACAGATTTTGTGCTGCGAGGCATACAGGCCGCTGAGTATGGTGGCCAGGCTGGCGCGGCACAGCGAGGTGGGCACATAGCCGTTCTCGAACAGCGCGCTCTCGGCGGCCAAGCGGTCGAGGCGCGGTGTTTGGATCGTCTTGTGGCCCATGAAGCCGAAATCGGTCCAGCCTTGATCGTCGGATACGATCATGACGACGTTGGGCCGATCTGCCGCGGAGGAATTCAAATCGCCAACGGTGCAAAGGGCGATCGTCAATGCGAGGACGTTTTTCATGGGTGTCGTCAATTCGATAGTACTCAGGAGTTTAAGAATTGTGCTTGGTACGGCTTCGACGTTTTACCGACTTCTATTCGTCCTCCAACCGCATTTATGCC
>DASVGM010000496.1:0-2012 GCA_036379555.1 Pirellulales bacterium
TCCCGTCGTCTGGTGCTGGTCGCGGCGGCCTGTCGTTTTATTGCCGGTGGAGTTCGCCAGTTCGCCGAAAGAATCGGCGTGGCTGGGCGTTTTTTGCCATGAATTGGCTCATTGGAAGCGGCACGATCATGTTTCGTCGCTGGCGATCGAATTGCTGTGCTGCGCCGTGCCGTGGCAACCGTTGGCCTGGTGGGCCGCGCGGCGTCACCATGAACTGAGCGAACTGGCTTGCGACGAATGGGTTTTGGCTTGCGGGCAATCGGCCGAAAGCTATGCCGACTCACTGCTTGACCTTGTTCCGCAGCGCGGCGCAGCGCTGGCCTTGGCCGTATTGCGAAACCGCGCGGGTCTGGCGAGGCGGATTCGGCACATCCTCGATGTCGTTCACGCGCGGCCGCGGCTGGGCGCAAGATGGCTGGCGATGCTCAGCTCTTCGACACTCGTATTGATCGTGCTGACCGCGTTGGCCCAGGAGCGGCCTCTCGCCGCCGATGACGCGCCCGCTGCCGCGGCGAATGCCGAAGACACCAAAACCGACTCCGCCTCCCTCCAAAATATCAACGAGCCATTGCAGCAGGTGGGTGGCGTGGTGCTTGACCTGGCGGAGAAGCCGGTCGCCGGGGCACGCGTTTATTGGGTCGGTCTCGCGGCTGGTGAGGGGGCGTCTCGCTACGATCCTCGGCATGTGTATAAACTAGAGCCGCTCGCCGTGGGAATGACTGACGAGCGCGGACGTTTCGCGATGTCGGCCAGATTCGACCTGAACGCCTATCAATTTCCCTCGGTTGTCGTGCGCCACCGTTCACACGGATTGGGCCTGCGTTCGGAACTCCTGGACAAAGAGAGGCCGCCGCTGAAGATTTATCTGCCGGATGCGACGCCCATTCAAGGGCGGATTCTCAATGCCAACGGTATGCCCGTGGCGGGGGCCGAGGTGCTACCAGTTCATTTAGCAGCCCTATCGCGGCGGGCTAAGAGTACCGCCGCAAAGAGCGCGAAAGCCGGTTCGGAAGACGATGGCGTTTGGGGCTGGCTCACGCTCTCTGACGACGCGCGGCGCGACGGCGACCTGCCCGACTTCTGGCCGCGGCCGGTCAAAACCGACGTGGATGGCCGCTTCACCATACCGGGCGGCGACAATTGCGGCGAAGTGCTGCTGCGCATTTCCGCGGAAGGTTTTGGTCCTCACGGCGTCGATGTCGTCGACGCCGCGGAGGTGGCGGAATGGAGCAAGGGCAATTCCGATCCCGAGAGATCGCCGCCGCTGGCAAATAACTTCACGCTGTTCCTTGAACCGCCTCGCGCGATCGAAGGCGCCGTCACCGATGCCGAGACAGGCCGGCCCGTCGCCGGCATGGAAATCGTCATGGCGGCGCAGCGCGCGTCAGGCAATGTCTGGAATCACCACATCGCGCGTGCGACGAGCGACGCCCAAGGGCGTTATCGGTTTCTCACCCCGGCCACGGGACACGATCAGTCGTTGACCTTTTATCCGCCGCTTGGCTATGCGGCGCCCCAAATGCGCTACTATCCTGAACGTGCGTTCGCGGAGTTGTTTGGCGACGGCCGCGTCTATCGCTACGACATTCACCTCAATCGGGGCCGTATCGTGCGCGGCCGAGTGATTGACGCCGACACCAAAGAGCCGGTGTCTGACGCCGAAGTCGCCTTTCAACTCGGGCCGGGGAATCCGAATATCGGCAACCGTGATTACGCCTTCTCTCAGCGGGTGCTGACCGATGGCGGAGGGAGATTTCAGATCACGGCGTTTTCGGGGCCTGGCGTGATCTCGGCCATGACAAGCTCCGATCAATACATTCGCACGGTCATACCGCCGGAAGTTCGCAGTGGGCGCTCTTACGAGATTCCGAACGCTTTCGCCGCCGTCGATCTGCCCGCCACGGGCGAAACGCCGTCAATGGAGCTTGCGGTGCGGCGCGGCAAAGAATTGCTGGTCGAACTGATTGGCCCGGATGGGCGACCGGTCGCCAAGGTCAAGATCGCCTCGCACG
>DASVGM010000497.1:0-4644 GCA_036379555.1 Pirellulales bacterium
CCTCCATGGAACAAGAGATTGTCGTGCTCTTCCCCCCATCACCGGCGGACCTCCAAGGTCGCCGGTGCTCGTCACTCACGCGCCAGTGCGGCGCTTCCGTGGCCGCGGCGTAGTGACGCGTCCTGGAGATAAGCACCCCCCCGCCACAGTGGCGGAGGTTCTGACCGCTTGCCGGATCAAACAGTAACCAGCAAGCGGAAGAATTCTATACCCCCAAATGGACTAAAACAAGTAGCCAGTCTTAAAATCTGTAAACGCACGCTCTCCTTGCTGTCCGCGTGGAGCATGAAGAACCACGGCGGTCGTGCCGCTGCCAATCGGCAGGCGGAAGTCAAGTCGGTTCGTCCGCATTCGGCAGCCAAGCGATCTATCGCATTTTTTGCGCCGTGACTCGCGGCGAACCCTAAGATTAAGTCTGGCCACGGCACTAGCCCGAATTATTCATCGGCCCGCGCGTGGGCGGCGCGCGCCGCGTAGCAGAACTCGTGAGAGTTCTGGCCATAAATCACGGCGACGGCCAGACTTCTTACGAAGTCTGCTACGGGCCGATGGATAATCCGGGCTAGCGCGTGACGTCGTACTCTTCGAGCTTGCGATAGAGCGTGGCGCGGCCGATGCCCAGCAAGCGGGCGGCTTCGGGCACGCTGCCGCCGGCGCGCGCCAGCGCTTCGACGATCAGCCTGCGCTCCCAATGATCGATGCGCAGCGAATCGAGCGTGCCTTGCGTGGCGTCGCGCAGGCCGAGATCGGCGGCCTCGATGCGGTCGCCCGCCGCCAAAACCACCGCGCTGTCGATCACGTTGCGCAACTGCCGCACGTTGCCCGGCCAGGGGGCCGTGAGCAGCTTGTTGCGCGCCTCTTCCGCCAACTCCAGGCCCGGCCGGCCATGCTGCCGGCGGAAGTGATTGAGAAAGTAGTCGATCAACTGCGCCACGTCGCCGTCGCGATCGCGCAGCGGCGGCACCACCAGTTCAAACACGCTCAGGCGATAATACAGATCCTCGCGAAACTTCTTCTCGGCCACATAAGCCAGCAGATCGCGATTGGTGGCGGCGATCACACGCACGTCCACCTGAATCTCCGCCGTCGCTCCGACCGGCAAAAACGGGTGCCCTTCGAGAATGCGCAGCAACTTCGATTGGCCGTGCAGCGTCAGTTCGCCGATTTCATCGAGAAACAGCGTGCCCAAGTCGGCCTGCTGAAACAGCCCGGTGTGATCGCGCTCGGCGCCGGTGAAGGAGCCGGCCTTGTGTCCGAAGAGCTGGCTTTCCATTAAATCGGCCGGAATGGCGGCGCAGTTGACCGAGAGCAAAGGGCGATCGGCCCGCGGACTGGCGCGATGCAAGGCCCGCGCCACCAGCTCTTTGCCGGTGCCGCTTTCGCCGCGGACCAGCACGCAACCGGTGGCCCGGCTCATGCGCTGCATTTTGTCTTTCAATTCGGCGATGGGGGGACTCTCGCCGATGATCTCGTCGTAGGCGGCGGTTTTGGCTTGCAGCCGGGCCAGATCGTGCTCCAAAATTTCTTCTTTGCGCGCCCGCACGAGGGCCACGGTGGTGATGTTCGCCACGGAGATGGCGAAATCAAAGTGCGATTGGCGAAAACGGCCTTGATCGAGATAGATGTGCATCGCGCCCAGCGCTCCGCGGCGCGACATGAGCGGCACGCAGATCGCGTCGGCGTAGTGCTGCAAATCGTCTTCGGCCGCCGCGGAATGCTGGTTGGCGATCCAGACGGCGTGCCCTTCATCGCAGACCAGCCGCGTGAGCGATTCGCTCAACGTGACCGGGGCCGCGGATTGTTCCGGAATGACGAGCTTGGGTTTGAGTTTGCCGTCGTCGCTGATCCATAAAAAGCCGGCGACCGACGCGACCGTGCGTTCGCGCAACAGGTCGAGCGAGACGCGCATCAGTTCGTTGGAGTCGTTGCAGCCGAGCAGGCGAATGCAGAGCTGGTAGAGCAGCAGCAGTTCTTTGGATTGCTCGGAATCATGCACGGCCGAAATCGACAACGGCTCGCCGTCGGCCACGCCCACGCGCGTGTCTTTGATCAACGTCTGCGTGACGCTGAAATCGGCCACCGGCCCGACCGTGGGCGGTTGCTCGCTTTGGTGGAACAAAAACTCCGTGGCCCCCACGCGAATGCGGTGGCCGTCGCCGAGCGCGGCTTCGTCCGTTTTCTGGCCGTTGACGAAGGTGCCGTTGCGGCTTTGCATGTCGCGCACGCACCAGGCGCCGTTTTCAAAAGCGATGACGGCATGCACGCGCGAGCAGAGGGCGTCGCTGAGCATGAACGTACATTCGGCGCCGCGTCCGATGCGCGTTTTTTTGGTGTGGTCGAGCAGCACGCTGCTGCCCGCACGCTGGCCCGCGGTGATGGTCAGATAGGCGAACAAGTAACGCCCAAGCTCGAATAGACAAAGAAAGCGGATGGTGTGACGATACCCTGATTATAACCACGTCTGGCCGGCGCGGTAACCGCCCGCCGCGCGTTGGAGTGAAAAGCGGCGGGCCGGCGCTTTGTCGCGGCGACGTTGTCAAAGTGGCCCTGGGCGAAGCGGCCGAAAACTGGTATGTTTCCTAAACGGATTCCGATTCCAACCGAGAGAAACAAGGAGACCAGCCATGACCTCGCCTTTACGTAGCTTGATCGCTTGCGGCACCAAGCTTTGGCTCGACTCAATCGATCCCGACCTGGTGGTCGAAAACCGCGGCTGGGGGGCGACCGGGGCCACCTCCAACCCCATCATCATCGCCGATCTGCTGAAAACGGGCCGTTTTGATGACGAGTTGGATGAATTCATGCGTGAGGGTCTGGACGATGAGGCCATCGCCTGGCGCATGACCGACAAACTGGTGAAACACGCCCAAGAGGTGTTTCGACCGGTATGGGAGGAGACGAAGGGCAACGACGGCTACGTCAGTTTTGAGCTTGATCCGCTCTTGGAAGACCCCGCCGCGGGCCCGCCGCATGACAAGCGGGTGGCCCGTTATATTGAGCTGGGCAAGCACTGGTCGCAAGGGCACAAGAACCGCATGATCAAGGTTCCGGCGACGCCCGCCGGCATTGGCGCTTTGGAAGAACTGGCCGCCGCCGAACTCTCGCTGAACGTGACGCTGATCTTTTCGGCGCGGCAATATCACGAAGCGCGCAACGCCATTTGGCGCGGGGCCCAACGCCGCAAGAGCGGCTTGCAGCACTTCAAAAGCGTGTACAGCATTTTTGTCTCGCGGCTTGACGTATATACGGAAAAAGCCGTGCCGCAACTCTCGCCGGCCGCGCAGGGAATGGTGGGCATTGTCAACGCCAAGCATATCTGGCGCGAGAACCGCGACTTCTGGGCCGACAAGAAAACCCCGCTGGCGCAAGAAATGATCTTCGCCAGCACGGGCACCAAGAAAAAAGACGATCCGCCCTGGAAATACGTGGAAGCCTTCGCCGGCAGCGACATTGAAACCAACCCGCCGGCGACGAACGTGGCGGTGGAAAAGAGCGGCCGCGCGATCACGCGCCAGATCGACAAGCTGCCGCCGCCAGAAGTGTTGGACGAAATCGCTCGGCTCGTCGACATCAAAAAACTTGAAGAGACGCTCATGGCCGAGGGCCTGAAGAAATTCGCCGATCCGATGAAAGCGTTGCTCAAACAAATTGATGAAAAACGAGCGGCCCTGACCGCCTGAAACTCGACCACCGCGAAAGCCACACGATGTCTGTCGATCCCTACGCCCCGTGTCCCGCCGGCACGGGCAAAAAACTCAAATTCTGTTGTTCCGACCTACTGACCGAGCTGGACAAGATCGCGCACATGTTGGCCGCGGAACAGCGGCAGGCGTGCCTTGATTACATTGCGCAGCTTGAGGCCAAGTATCCTGACCGCGCTTGCCTTTTAACCACCAAGGCCGTGGTTCTGCATAGCCTGGGGCGAAAAGAGGAAGCGTTGCGCGCCTCCGATCGCGTGCTCGCGACGCAGCCGAGCAACCCGGTGGGACTGGCCACGCGGGCGCTGGTGCTGTTGGACGACGAGGATCCACGCGAGGCGTTGCGGCCGCTGCACCAGGCGCTGGCGGCCAGTGGCGGTCAGGTAATGGAGCGCGTCTTTGAGACGGTGGGCATCGTGGCCGAGGCGCTGCTGGCCGAAGGGTACATCACCGCCGCCTACGCCCATTCGATGTGGCAGTTGGAGATGATGCCCACCCACGAGCCGGCGTTGTTAATCGTCTATCGGGTTCAATCGTCGCAGAGCGTTCCGCTGCCGCTGAAGGAAATTCGCCTGCGCTTTAAGACGGCGCCCGAAGGCGCGGCATATAAGACGGAATTCGACGCCGCCTCGGCGCTGGCCAAAAATGGGCATTGGCTGGCGGCCGTGGAAGCGTTTGACGCCTTGATGTTCCGCGCGGCGGGCTGCGCGGCGCTATGGAACAACCTGGGCATTCTGCGCGCCGTGCTGGCCAACGAAACCGGCGCGGCCGAGGCGTTGCGACGCTACGCCTCGCTCGACGTACCCCTGGACGACGCCATCGACGCCGAGATGCTGGCCCTGACGATCGATCCGAAAGTCGCCGAGGCCACCGTCGAACAGATGTGCGTGCGCTACCAACCGGCCGATCTGGAAGCGGTGACCGCCAGACTGGCCGCCGCCAGCGG
>DASVGM010000498.1:0-2851 GCA_036379555.1 Pirellulales bacterium
CTGAGCGTCGATCGCCGCGTGACGTTCAGTGTTCAGCGTGTCACGCTGGAAGAGTTGTTGCGCGCGGCGCTCAAGCCCGCCGGCCTCACCTTCCGCCGCCAAGGCGATGCCTATCAGATCACACCAGCCCCAGGGGGCAAATAGCCTGCGCGCGAGTCAAAATGAGCGAACGCCCCACGCTTCGGCCACGGTTTCATTTTCGGCCACGTACAACATGTTTGGGGAGCATATTTCATCCGCCACGCTCAGCGGCTATCCTGGGGGTTATCAGATCAGCCCTGTTGATTTCAGTGAGGAGTTGTCATGCAGCAGAAGCCGCACACATCGCGTCGTCAGTTTTTGCGCCGCTCGGCGACCGCCGGCGCCGCGTTTGCCGCCCCCTGGATTGTGCCCGCCCGAGCACTGGGGCGCGAGGGCGGCACGGCCGCCAGCGAGACAATTACCCTGGGCGTGATTGGCATCGGGCCACGATGCACCTACGACCTGAAAGCCATGCTCGGCTTCGCCGACATTCGCTGCCTGGCCATCGCCGATGTCCAAGCCGGCCGCCGCAACGAGGGAAAAAAACTCGTCGACGCGCATTACGGCAATCAAGACTGCCGGCTCTATCGCGACTTTCGCGAACTACTCGATCGCAAAGATATCGACGCGGTGCTGATCGCCACCGGCGACCGCTGGCACGGGCCGGCCTCTATGCTGGCCGCCGAAGCGGGCAAGGACGTATACAGCGAAAAGCCCTGCGGGCTAACCATCGGCCTCTGTCAGCAGCTTGACGAAACCATCCAGAAGACCGGCCGCGTGTTTCAAGCCGGCACGCAGCGCCGAAGCGTGCCCAATTTTCAGCAAGCGGTCGAGTTGGCCCACAGCGGCAAACTCGGCAAAATCCATACACTCTATGCATCGGTTTACACGCCGGCCCTCGACAACGCCTGGCTGCCGGCTGAGCCTACGCCCGCGCGCGACGTGGTCGATTGGAATCTCTGGCTGGGACAGGCCCCTTGGCGACCGTTCAACAGCCAGTACGTGGCCGGCCGCTGGCGCGGCTACTGGGACTTCGACTCCGGCGCCAAACTGCTCGATTGGGGCGCCCACACAGTCGATCTCTGCCAATGGGCCAACCAGGCCGACGACACTATGCCCATTGAATACGAGCCACAGGCGAACAGCATTGTCTGCAGTTATGCCAACGGCGTGAAACTGGTGCTCGACTTCCTCAAGACCCCGTTTGGCGAGCGGCCCGGCTGGGTGCAGCACCTGGGCACCTGTCCGGTGCGGTTTGTCGGCGACGAAGGCTCGGTCGAAACCGGCGACAGCGGCGGCATTGAGGTTTCGTCGGCGGCGCTGAAGAGCGAGGTCGATAAACCCGGCAAGAAGATCGCCGGGCTTGATGTCGGCGCCCATGCGCGGAACTTTTTTGATTGCATCCGTTCGCGCAGCCAGACTGCCGCGAATTCCCGAATCATGCGGCGTTCGCATACGGCCTGCCATGCGGCGGCGCTGGCCTGGATCTTGCAGCGTCCGCTCAAGCTCGACCCGGTAAAAGAGGAATTCATCGGCGACGACGAGGCCAACCGCCTGCGCACGCGTCCCGCGCGCGATTCGTGGAAAACATAGCCGCGTGCCTTGCGGCGTGGGTGCCGGCCCCTATAATTTGATAAGGTGGTGAGCTATTCTCGCCGCCTTGAGTGGTTCCTTTCTGACTCAATCGCAAACTGGACGTTATTTCTCATGCTTCAATGGCTGCGAGATATTCGCGATGCGGTGGTAACCGTCGCCCAAGGGATGTGGGTTACCCTGCAATATTGGCTAAAAACTTATGATCCCCAACGCAAAACCTTCACCGAACATTTTGAATACCCCGAGTTGCCGGTGCCTGTGGCGCCGCGGTATCGAGGCTTTCACCGCTTCGATCTGACCACCTGCATCGCCTGCGATCAATGCGCCAAGGCCTGCCCGGTGGATTGCATTTATATCGGCAAAGAGCGTGTCAAGCAGGGCAAAGGCTTTTACGTGACGGGCTACACGATCGACTACACGAAGTGCATGTTTTGCGCGTTGTGCGTCGAGCCGTGTCCGGTCGATTGCATTTTCATGGGGGCGACTCACGATTTGAGTTGTTACAGCCGTGACGGCTGCATCGTTGATTTCGCGCGGATGCCGGTGGAAGCGGCCTGGGGCCGCGCGACGCTGAATCCGACGGTGGTGGCGGCCTCCAAAGTGATCACCGAGCCGGTGCATGGCGGGCCGAACCAGTAATTGTGGCGGGAAGCCTGATGAGACGAGAGACGGGACGAGAAAAAGAGGTATCAAGTCATGAGCGGCAATCCGTGGAAGAATCGAAAGGTGTTCACGGTCGAGCAGGCGAACGCGGCCTTGCCATTGGTTCGCGCCATCACCAAAGATCTGTCGGAGCTATCGCGCGACGTGATTGAGCGTCGCGAACGGCTTTCGTTGTTGCTGCGCGGCCGCGACCGTGAAAAACGCGATCTTTACGCCGAGGAGTTGGCCCAGGTGCAGCAAGACTTGGAAAGCGACACCGAGCGTTTGCGAACCTTTGTCGAGGAATTGCGCGAGTTGGGCGTCGATCCCAAAGATGGTCCGCAGGGCCTGGTTGATTTTCCGGCGGTGATGGACGGTCGCGCCGTCTATCTGTGCTGGAGATTGGGCGAGCCGGAGGTTCTTTTTTGGCACGACCTGGAGTCGGGTTTTGGCGGCAGACAATCACTGACCGCCGGCAGTACACACGGCGAGGTCGAATCATGTCACGGCCATGCCGATCGCTGAGGGGAAAACCATGATAAAATCGGCTGTCAGAAGCATGCTGTGGCTTTCAGGCGTCGTGTTCGTCATT
>DASVGM010000499.1:0-10983 GCA_036379555.1 Pirellulales bacterium
AATACGTGTGTTAGGCAAAAAATCGCCCTTGCGCACCGGTGCGCACAGAAAACATGCCAAGCCAGTCGCGCGCCAGAATGCGGGGAGTGCCACAACCTCTCACTCCAAGGAGAAAAACATGGACAATGCTATGGAAGACCCGACGCCGCATTAAGCACTGGAACAGTCCATCCCGGCGACCATGCCGCGGCAGCAAAAACGCATAGATGACACATAGGTGACACATAGATGACATGCGAAAACGCATAGATGACACATAGATGACACGAAAACCGCATAGATGACATGTTTCTCGACGAGCGTACCGCCCGCGAGGCAGCGGCTTGGCGAGAGGTGGCTTAGCGTCTCCCGTGAAAATATGCCGCATTGTCGCGGAGCATTGACAATGCCGGTATATTGAATTGCATGAGCAGCTTGATTCTTTGGATCGTGTGCGCGGCAGTCGGCGCCGAGGCCGGCGCCGCGGCGGAGCGGTCGGCGGCCGAAACGGCGGCCCAACGCGGCTATCGTTGGCTGACGACAAAAACTTACCTGCCGCCTGATTTCGATCAGGAGGTTTTCGACGAGCTTTGGAAGGCTTGGGAAGAACCGCTGCGTTCGCAAGCTGAAAAGGCTTCGCCCGACGAGCGCCGCAAAATGGCCTTCTCGCGTTATGGCTTGACCGAGGCGCCCGATCGTCCGGGCGGCGTCGCGCTGCAATACGTTGATGATGGTCATAGCGGTTGGGTCATGAATTGTCTGGCCTGCCACGGGGGCAAAGTGGCAGGTCGGGTCATCGCGGGCCTGCCCAACTCGCTCTACGCGCTGGAAACACTCACCGACGATGTGCGCGCCACCAAACTGCGTTTGCGTAAACCGCTCAGCCACATGGATCTGGGCGGCGCTGGCATGCCGCTGGGAACGACGATCGGCACCACCAACGCCGTGATGTTTGGCGTTGTGTTGTTGAACTATCGCGATGCCGACCTGAATGTTCACCGCAATCGCCTGCCGCCCAAGCTGACTCATCACGATCACGACGCGCCGCCATTTTGGAACGTCAAAAGAAAGCATTCTCTTTACGCCGATGGCGGGGTGCTCAAGAGTCATCGCGCCTTGATGCAGTTTTTGCTGCTGCCCAAAAACGGCCCCGATCAGTTTCGCCAGTGGGAAAACGATTACCGCGACGTGCTGGCCTGGATCGAATCACTTGAACCTCCCCAATACCCGTTCGCCGTGGATCGCGCCTTGGCCGCCCGTGGCCAGGGGCTTTTTGAAAAGAATTGCAGCGAGTGCCACGGCACGTATGGTCCGCGCGGCAGCTATCCGGAAATCAACGTGCCGATTGACGAAGTGGGAACGGATCGGGCGCGCCACGACGCGATTCCGGCGGAATGGCGCACGGCCTATGGCGCCACCTGGTTCGGTCATTACGGCGAGAAGGCGGTCAAAGCTGACCTGGCTGGTTACGTCGCTCCGCCGCTCGACGGTATTTGGGCCACCGCCCCCTATCTGCATAACGGTTCGGTGCCGACGTTGTGGCACTTGTTTCACCCCAACGAGCGGCCGATCGTTTGGACGCGAACCGAAGACGGCTACGACCAACAGCGGGTCGGCCTCGAAATCGAATCGTTGGCCGAGGTTCCGGCGGACGCGCGGCGCGGGGCGCGACGGCGGCGCTATTTTGACACGCGCGAATTCGGTAAAAGCGCCGCCGGGCATTTGTTCCCCGACGTGCTCGACGAAGCTGAGAAGCAAGCCGTGATCGAGTATTTGAAAACGCTTTAGTGCCGATTTTTTCACCGGCTCGTAGCCGACTTCGTAAGAAGCCGGGGCGTGACAACACCGTTGTCGAAAAAATCGCCACGGGTGGTGATTCTTTCGTCATCGCTTCGTTTCTTGGCGCGCCCACGATCGTCGTAAGCTATTGCCAGTTGGAAGCTTACGCTTTTGCATCCCGTTTGGCCCACGGTGTGCTAGAGTGGTAGTCACTATGCTACGAATACCGTTTGATCTTTCGCGTCGCACGCGCCGGGCGTTTACACTCGTCGAATTACTGGTCGTCATCGCCATTGTGGGAATGCTGATCGCCTTGCTTCTGCCGGCGGTACAGGCGGCGCGGGAGTCGGCTCGGCGAGCGCAGTGTGTGAACAACCTGAAGCAAATCGGCATTGCCTGCCAGAACTACCAAGACACGTTCCAGGGTCTGCCGCCGGCCAGCCTTTATTCGCACACCATGACCGACTCCGGACGTCACGGCTGGGTGACGCTGATTTTGCCGTTTTTTGAGCAAACGAATTTACGCGCGCAATACGACTTCAGCGCGGCCTGGTACGATCCGCCGAACCGCGCCGTGGTGTTGTATGAATTGGCGACGATGCAATGCCCATCGGTCGCCGCGCCGAGAATCATCACCGTCGATCCGATCGGCGTGTCGTTTCAGGCCGCGGCCGCCGACTACTTCGCGATTCAAGGGCTTAACAGCAACTTGGCGCCCGGCTACCTGCCCTCAGGCTACAACTTCAACGGCGTGATGGTCGATGATCGCGTGCGGCGTTTCGCGGAAATTACCGACGGCACCTCGCACACGATGATGGTTTCGGAAATGGCCGCGCGGCCGGTATTCTGGCACAACCACCGGGCCGACAATACGGTTCCGCCATTGACTTACGGCTATGGCGCCTGGGCCTGGAACAACAAGCACTGGTTGCGAACCTATACGGAAGACGGCCTCGTTTCACCCGGCCCCTGCGCTTTGAATTGCAGCAACCGCTGGGCGATTTACAGTTTTCATCCGGTCGGGGCCAACGGGCTTTTCGCCGACGGTTCGGTGCGTTTTCTTGCGAGCATGATCGATCTCAATACCTTCTTCGCCGCCATCACGCTGGCGGGCGGCGAAGCGTGGAGCAACGACTTATAGACTGGGCGGGTGAAAGACAATGAAACGGTTCGTGTTCCGCGCATTCCTCCTTGTCGTGGTGATGCAAGCATCGTGTCGCGAGCGGAAGGTTCACCAACCGGTGTTCCCGGTGCATGGCGCGGTCTCTTACCAAGGGCGCCCCGCGGAGGGCGCGCGCGTGTCGTTCGTGCCGATGGGTGCGGTTGGCTCACTGCGGCCGCAAGCTACCGTCGGCGCCGACGGTACGTTTCAATTGAGCACGTATGAGTTGAACGACGGCGCTCCCAGCGGCCGCTACGCCGTCGCCATCGTCTGGCCGGGGCCAAATCCGCGCAGCAACGGCCAAGGTGACGACGAGTTGCCAGGGCCCGACCGACTCAACGGTCGCTTCAGCGATCCCAACCATTCGCCCTGGCAAGTCGAGGTGGGCACGGCGCCCTTGGAGCTTGCGCCGTTTCAGCTTGAGTAAAAACGCTAAGCCAAAACCGAACTGTATCGGGAGTCGATCAATTCAAAACCGCCCGCGCCGGCAGTCGCGACAACAATTGGCCATCATCCCACAACTGAATCGGCACGCTCCAACGCGGCCGCATCGAAACGCTCCGCCCAGGGCGGCCCGCCCCATTTCTGGATAAAGTACGCATGGTTCAGGGGATAAGAGGTTTCCTGGGCGGAGGGCAAGAGTCCGTTGACGCGCGGCTATCAATATATCACAACCTTGGCGCCCTTCCTGAGCCGAACTTCACCTACAAATTCTTCTGAAGAGCCATCTTTAAGGGTATGATCGAAAGAGTATTTGGCACGCATCCCATGATCGCAGAAAACCCCTTGCCGCTAACTCGACGCTGTTTCTTCGGCCGCACGGCAACCGGGCTGGGCACGGCCGCGCTGGCGACCTTGCTGAATCAGGATCAAGCAAACGCCCAAGATGGCGCGGCCGGCGGTTTGCCCGGCGTGCCGCATTTCGCGCCCAAAGCCAAACGCGTGATCTACCTGTTTCAGTCGGGCGCCCCATCGCAGATGGATCTGTTTGATTACAAACCGCTGCTCGCCGAGCGCCGCGGCGAGGAACTGCCAGACTCGGTTCGACAAGGCCAGCGACTGACCGGTATGACGGCCACGCAGGCGAGCTTTCCGATCGCGCCGACGAAATACAAGTTTGCCCGGCACGGTGAAAGCGGCGCTTGGCTCAGCGAACTGCTGCCGTATACCGCCCGCATCGCCGACCGGCTCTGCTTTGTCAAATCGCTGCACACCGAGGCCATCAATCACGATCCGGCGGTGACGTTTTTTCAAACCGGCGCCCAGCTTGCCGGCCGGCCGAGCATGGGCGCCTGGCTCTCTTATGGGTTGGGAACCGAGAACCGCGATCTGCCGGCCTTCGTGGCGATGGTTTCACAAGGCAGTGGCAATCCAAACGACCAACCGCTCTACGATCGGCTCTGGGGCAGCGGCTTTTTGCCGACAAAGTATCAAGGCGTCAAGTTCCGCTCCGCCGGCGAGCCGGTGCTGTATCTGTCAAACCCGCGCGGCATGTCGGCCGACGGTCGGCGGCGCATGCTCGACGACCT
Organism: Pirellulales bacterium; assembly: GCA_036379555.1. GTDB lineage: Bacteria > Planctomycetota > Planctomycetia > Pirellulales > JAICIG01 > DASSFG01. The sequence continues at coordinate 4,450 of DASVGM010000499.1, forward strand.
GGCCACGCTCAATCAACTCAAGCTGGCCGAACTGGGCGACCCGGAGATTTCGACGCGCATCGCTCAATATGAGTTGGCCTTTCGCATGCAAACCTCAGTGCCGGAACTGACCGACGTCTCGAACGAGCCGGCGCACGTTTTCGATTTGTATGGCGGCGACGCGGCCAAACCGGGCACCTACGCGGCCAATTGTCTTTTGGCCCGGCGGTTGGTGGAACGCGGCGTGCGTTTCGTGCAATTGTTTCATCGCGGTTGGGATCAGCACACTTCGCTGCCCAAGCAGATTACCGGGCAAGCCCGCGATACCGACCAGGCTTCAGCCGCTTTGGTGATTGACCTGGCCCAACGCGGACTCTTGGACGAGACGCTGGTTGTCTGGGGCGGCGAGTTCGGCCGCACGGTGTATTGCCAAGGCCGGCTCACGGCTGAGGACTATGGCCGCGATCATCATCCGCGTTGTTTTAGCGTTTGGCTGGCGGGCGGCGGCATCCGGCCGGGCGTGTCGCACGGCGAGACCGATGGTTATTGTTACAACATCATTCGCGACCCGGTTCACGTTCACGATCTGCACGCGACCATGTTGCACTGCCTGGGCATCGATCACACGCGGCTGGTGTTCAAATTCCAAGGGCGTTATCACCGTCTGACGGACGTGCAAGGGAGCGTGGTGAAGGAAATCCTGGCGTGAAACATCCTTTCCGTGAGGCAGCTTGACAGCACGCCGTCGCCGCGCTATGGTTGCGGTAGTTCCACCTATAGCAAGGGCCATCGGATGCGATTTTCCATCATCTTGGGGCTGCTCTTTTCGGTGACGATTCCCACGATCTGTCACGCCGAAGATTCGGCCATGGACACGCTTGGGGCCATGTATTGGACCGACCGCAAGGCGGGCATCTATCGCGCGGCACGCGACGGCAGCGAGATCACACTCATCGTTCCGCGCACGATTATCGACTCCATCGCCATCGACCGCGAGGGGGGCAGGCTCTACTGGATGTTGATCACCAACCGCGGTTTGCAGCAGGTCGAACTGTGGCAGGGCAAGCTCGACGGCAGCGGCGCCACGCTGCTGGCCGGCGGTTTCAATTGGACGGGCGACGTGGTGTTTGATCCCGTGGACAAACACCTTTACGTTTCCAGCCTGGGCAACGCCAAGATCATGCGATTGAACGCCGATGGTTCTGACAAAAAAGATTTTGTGGTCGGCATACCGAAGCCGTCGCGGCTGTTTCTGGACGCCGAGAATCGCAAACTTTACTGGGCCAGCAACAGCCGGCCGCGCATCGATCGCGTCAATTTGGACGGTTCCGCGCGCGAAGCCGTACTCACCAACCTGCCGGGCGTGGCCTTTGGCTTTGGCATCGACCCGGTTGAGCAAAAAATCTACTGGACCTACCCCGCCGGCGATCTCTACCGCGCCAGGCTCGACGGCGGCGATCGGCAGCGGCTTTTCGCCGGATTGAGCCAGCCGGACGGGCTGGCGATCGACATCGATAATCGCAAGCTCTATTGGGTTGAAGTGGGCAAGCTCAGCCAGTCGAACCTCGACGGCAGCAATCAAGAGACGCTCGTCACCGGCAAGTCGAATCTTTACAGCTCGCTGGAAATCTTGCCGCCGGCCGAATAGCAGAGGCCAACGACGATGGGGCTGGTTTCCGCCGAATATGGACCCCGCCGCAGCCAAATGCTCACGCAAGCCATCGCCTGCGGAAATGAGGTTTGCCGAGCCGGCTTTTCGCCGCTGACGCGATGGCGCGGCTGCGCGACCACGGAATAGGCGCCGTATCAAGGCCGTCGCTGCCAAGATAGCGTATGCGGCCTCGTGGAATGCAAAAAAAGCTCAGAGCGGATCTGTAAGCCGGGTTCTGTCTCTCGCCGCTAGCGGCAAGCGGCGGCCATTTCTCTAGCGACGCGATTGCTCGCGCCGTCCAGCAGCCTACCCGGAAGTCGTAACGGGCCGGACCAACCCGCACGCCGCCGGTTTGCCGGCGGCGTTGCTTCCTGTTTGGCCTTGCTCCGGGCGGGGTTTACCTAGCCAGGCTGGTCGCCCAGCCTGCTGGTGAGCTCTTACCTCACCGTTTCACCCTTACCGCGCGGCGGCGCCGCGCGGCGGTTTGCTTTCTGTTGCACTTTCCCTGGCCTTGCGGCCGGTGGGCGTTACCCACCGCCCTGTCCTATGGAGCCCGGACTTTCCTCCCGCCGAAAAAGCTCGGCCGGCGGCCGCCCGATCCGCTCTGAGCACCACAATTCTCGCGATCGCGGCGCGAAAAGCAAATCGTCTTGGCAGTCTGACTAGCTTCTGGTAGTGTATCGCATCGCATCGCAACCAAGATTTGTAGCTCACCACGCGGCAAGGAGGCCTGCATGAGTCCCGACCAACTCGAAGGCGTTCGGGTCCATATACGTTGGATGATTCGGCGTGACATGCCGGAAGTGCTCGGCATTGAGCACGCCTGTTTTGAATTCCCCTGGTCCGAAGACGACTTCATCCGTTGCTTGCGGCAACGCAACTGCATCGGCATGGTCGCCGACCTGGACGACGAAGTCGTCGGGTTCATGATTTACGAGCTGCACAAGACGCGGTTGCACTTGCTCAACTTCGCCGTTTCGCCTCGGCACCGCCGGCAGAAGGTCGGCTCGCGCATGATCGCCAAGCTGGCCGCCAAGCTTTCGGCTCAGCGCCGGACGCGCATTGTGCTGGAGGTGCGCGAAACGAACCTGGCCGCACAGATCTTCTTTCGCGAGCAAGGTTTTCGGGCGGTTTCGCTCTTGCGTGATTTCTATGAAGACACGCCGGAAGACGCCTACCTGATGCAATACCGTTACCGGCCGCTGGACGTTGACGCGGCGGCGACGAACAACCGCATCACGCGCTTGGCGGGTTAGCGCGGATTATTCATCGGCCCCCGCGTGGGCAGCGCACTTTGCGTAGCAGAACTCGTGAGAGTTCTGGTCGTAAACCACGGCGACGGCCAGACTTCTTACGAAGTCTGCTACGTATCTCGGTGCGTTTTGAACCGGCCGATTCGCCCCGGACCTCGCGCTGGTTGTTCTGGCGCGGCCTGCGCAAACGCTGGATCACGACAAACGCCGGAACAAGGCTGGCAGCCCTCGGTGGCCTCTGGATCACGCCATCCACCCGTGTGGTTGGAGAGAAGGTCGCTCCGCGACGGCTGAAAGCGGCGATGAATCGCCGCACTCCAAGAGGTAATTCGCGCCACCGCTTTTCGCGCCGCCGCCCGCCATTGTATACTGGCCCTATCGCACGCGGGCAGAGCCTCCCACTCACTCCAAGGATATTGACAACGTGCCTCATAGAATTTTCGTTGCCGCCGCGTCGTTGGTTCTCTGTTCGGTTCAATTGGGCCTGGCCGTCGCAGCCGACGATTGGCCCTCGTGGCGCGGGCCGCTGGGAAATGGCAGCATCGAAAAGGGAAATTTTCCCGTCGAGTTCGATGCGGACCATTATCGCTGGCGAACCCAATTGCCCGGCAAGGGGTGTTCGACGCCTATCGTACTCAACGGGTCGATCTACTTGACCTCCCCCGCCGAAGGCAACGACGCGCTTGTCTGCTACGATCCGCGGGGCGCCGAACGCTGGCGGACGGTCTTCGGCAAGGAAAACCCCGGCAAGCATCGCAACGGTTCCGGCAGCAACGCTTCTCCGGCCACCGACGGCAAGGCCGTGTTTGTCTTTTTCAAAAGCGGCCTGTTCGCGGCCGTGGAGACGGATGGCAAGGTGCGTTGGCAGACCGACCTTGTGGAGCGTTTCGGCAAAGATACACTTTTTTGGGATCATGGCACTTCGCCCGTGTTGACAAAGCAATACGTCATCATGGCCCGCATGCACCACGGTGAGTCGTGGCTGGCCGCGTTTGACAAACAAACCGGCGAATTGGCCTGGAAGGTCGCCCGAAATTACACGACGCCCACCGAATGCGATCACGGCTATGCGACTCCGCTGGTCATGGAGTACGAGGGAAAAGAGTCGGTTATGGTGTGGGGCGCGGAGCATCTGACCATTCACAACACGGCCGACGGGCAAGCCGGCTGGTCGTGCGGAAACTTCAATCCGGGGGCCAACGCCTTGTGGCCCGCCATCGCCACGCCCGTCATCGTGAATGACATGGCGGTGATCGCCTACGGCCGCAACGATCGAGGATCTCCGCGGCTGCATGGCATTCGGCTCTCGGGCAGCGGCGACGTGACGCAAACGAACCACGTGTGGCAACGGCAAGATATCGGCACGTTTGTGCCAACTCCGGCCGTTTACAAGGGCCGCGTGATTCTCGTTCGCGACCGGGGCCAGGTGGTGAGCATCGACCCGGCGACCGGCAAGACGGCTTGGGAGGGCGTCTTTCCCAAGCATCGGACGAACTTTTACGCCTCGCCGCTGATCGCCGCCGACAAGCTCTACGCGCCGCGCGAGGACGGCATGGTGTTTGTCGCGAGCGTCGCCAACGATGAATTCAAGTTGCTTTCCAGTAACAACATGGCCGAGTCGGTCATCGGTTCGCCCGTTCCGCTGGCAAACGGCATTTTATTGCGTGGGGAAGAACATCTGTTTTGCCTTGCCGCCGGGAACTCGCCTTCCTCGGAAACCGCCGCGGGTCGATAGGGAGCGAATCGTGAGCGTTGAGACCGCCGAACAGTTTTATGAGCAACTGCAACGCAGCCGGCTTTTGACCGCCGAGCAGCTTGCCGATTTGCACGACGATGTGCTCGCCAATAAGAGCCAAGCGGCCAATGTTTTTGCCGAGAGCCTTGTCGGACGCGGGTTGATCACCGATTGGCAGGCGCGGCAGATGCTCGCCGCGCGACACGCCTTTTTTGTGGGCAAATACAAATTGCTCGAACGCCTTGGCGCCGGCGGCATGGGCACGGTTTATAAAGCGTATCACCCCATGACCGACCGGGTGGTGGCCCTCAAGCTGGTCAACAAGGCGATCTTGGCCAATCCGCCGGCGGTCGCCCGCTTCCGCACCGAAGTGCGGCTGATTTGTTCGTTGAACCACCCCAACATCATCACCGCCTACGACGCCGACAGCGTTGACGAATTGCATTTTTTGGTGATGGAGTTCGGCCACGGACGCGACCTGCGACGTTGGCTGAAAGAATATGGCCCGCTGCCGATCACTTGGGCAGCCGACTGCATTCGGCAGGCCGCGCTCGCGCTCGACCACGCCCATCAGCGCGGGCTGGTGCATCGAGACATCAAGCCCGAAAACCTGCTTGTGGAAGGGACCGATCCGGCGTCTCCGCCCAAGGTGAAGTTACTCGATATGGGTCTGGCCCGGCTGATGAACGAAGAGCCGGCCGAAGACGCCGAATTGGCCGGCGCCGGCAAGTTGATGGGCACGCCCGACTATATTTCGCCCGAGCAGGCCACCGCCGCCCGCGATGCCGACATTCGCTCGGATATTTACAGTTTGGGGGCGACGTTTTACCGGATCCTGACGGGCGAGGTTCCTTTTGAGGGGGGCGACCTTCGGCAGCGTGTGATGGCCCGCCTGGTGACCGACGCTCCGCATGTTTCGAGCCGCCGCGCCGACATGCCCGCGGCATTGGATGAGGTTGTGGCCCGCATGTTGGCGCGGGAGCCTGAACAACGCTACCAAACGCCGGCCGAAGTGGCCGAGGCGTTATTCCCATTTACGTTTGAGGGGGAGAAGATTACCGCTAATGTTGGCGCGGCCGGCAACGGCGAGACGGTGGATAGCGCCCTGGGTAGTTTCTTCAACCGCATGTCGGAGGAGCACGATGCGGTGGTCGCGCCGCGGCACAAGACCGCGGTGAACGCTCAGCCGGCCGCGGCTGCCCCAAAAGCCGTTCAGCCGCTGCCGGCCGCCTCGGCGGCGGTGGTGTCACTGGAAGCGCCGCGTATCGCGGTGGCTCCCAAAGCCGCTCGGCCGGCGCCGGCGGCCAAGACGAGCGAGCGTGTGCCGATGCGTGGGCGGCGCAAGGGGACGGATCGGCGCAACCTGGTGATCGGCGTGACCGTCGGCGTGGCCTTGGCGTTGCCGGTGGTGAGCCTGATGTATTGGTTTGTGCGGCCGGCGACGTTGGTTTTGGAGTGGTCGCCCGCTGAGCGGCGCGGCGCGCAGCTTCTGGTCGACGACGATCCGGAGGGCATTCCGCGTGGCAATCCGGTGACAATTTCGTTGTCGCCCGGCAAGCATCGCGTCGTCTTGCGGCGGCGCGGCTTTGACCCGATTGAATTCAACTTGGATCTGGCGCGCGGCGACCGCGAGGTGAAGCGCGTGGAATGGGAAAAGACCGACTTGACCCAACCTTTTACCTTCGGTCGCTCCGGGAAGTGACCGTCGCCCGCGGGTCGGGATGTTTTTATACTTAGGATCAACGAGCGACATGCGGCTGGCAATAGCCCAGGGCCAGCAGGGCGAAACCAGTGCAAAGATTGGGGTCGCCCTCCAGCCAGCGACTGTCGGTATTCACCCATGAACCATCGGCCTGCTGGCGGTCGGCCAACTCGTCGATAAGCTCCTGCCGCCAGTTGTGTTTCTTGCCGTCGGC
>DASVGM010000500.1:0-3202 GCA_036379555.1 Pirellulales bacterium
GACGGCCAGACGCTCCGACTCGCTTCGCTCAAAAGCGGCCCACGTTGTTTGAACGACGAGATGAGCAAAGACATCGCGCAGGACATTCTCGCCAATTGTTCCGCCTGGGCCTCGCTGGCGAATGCGAACGAGATCGACTTCACGTACGGGGTGCTTTACGGCACGCAACGGCAATCGAACAAAAAAGATTGGCATATTCTCCGAAACCTTGCTGAAAGATTGCCGGCGCTGGGAACGCTGACAATCGCGCCGGCTGACTTATGGCATTGCGAATTTGAACTGGGTCAGTTGCGCGTGCGGGTCACGGTGCGTATTGGCGTTGACCTTTATGATTATATCGCGGGGAATCATCGAGCGTTCGTCGAGATTTGCGCCGCGTTGATCCGTGCCTGTATCGTGCCGAGCGACGTGCGCGCGGCCGACCATCAATTCACGATCGTTGATCTGGCCAGCATCGTTTCAATCGACAGCGTTCCGGAAGATTTCAACGTCGGCATCCTGCAACGCAGCCAATTGGAATGGCTGTTCTTCGTCGCGAGGCATTTTTGCGACGAGCTTTTTCCGGACGACCCGGTAGTGGCCGACTAAGCAACCTCATGTTTGATTGCATGCCCCATAAAAAAACGAAAACCCATTGGTTTGCTTGGCACGGTTGCCTCATAGCGACCGCCTTGCTCGCATCTCTCGCCTGCCCTTCAACGGCCCACGCCTATATCGGCCCCGGCGCCGGGTTCGCCTTGGCGGGTTCGTTTCTGGCGGTCTTCGCCGCCATCGCCTCGGCCATCGCGCTTTTGCTCACCTGGCCGATTCGTCTGCTCTGGCGAGCCATATTCCGCCGCCGAGCGCCGGCCAGCAGCCGAGTGAAACGCGTGGTCATTTTGGGCCTGGATGGGCTCGACCACGGCCTTACTGAAAAAATGCTCGCCGCGGGCAAACTGCCGAATCTCGCCGCCCTGCGCGATCAAGGTTGCTTCCGCCCGTTGGGCAGCACGCTGCCGCCGATTTCGCCGGTGGCCTGGTCGTCGTTTCAGACCGGCGTGAACCCCGGCAAGCACAACATCTTCGACTTTCTCACGCCCGACCTGCACACCTATCAGCCCAAGCTCAGCTCCGTCGACATCCGACCTCCGCGGCGTTCGCTGCGCTTCGGCAAGCTGACGCTCCCCTTGGGCAAGGCCGACGTGCGGTTGCTGCGTAAGAGCAAGCCATTTTGGAACGTGCTTGGAGAATACGGCATTTTCAACTGCATCTTGCGCGTGCCGATCACCTTTCCCGCCGAAAAGCTGCGCGGCGTGCAACTTTCGGCCATGTGCGTGCCCGACCTGCGCGGCACGCAAGGCATGTTCTCGCACTACACCACCCGCAGCGTGCCGGAGGAGGAAAAAACCGGCGGCGAAGTTCACCTCGTCACACGCCAGGGCGACACGGTTCGCGCTGAGCTGATTGGGCCCCCGCATCCGCTCGATCCGGCTCGCGGCAACCTGAAGCTGCCGTTTATCGTCACGATCAACGGCGACGGCGGGGCCACGCTCAAGGTCAACGGCGAACGGCACGAGCTGGCGCCGGAGCGCTACACCGACTGGGTGCGCGTTCGCTTTCGCATCCTGCCGGGCATGACGGTCAGCGGCGTCTGCAAGTTTTTGCTGTTGCGCAGTTCGCCCGATCTGGAACTGTACGTAACGCCCATCAACATCGACCCCGAAAGCCCGGCGATGCCGATCGGCTACCCGGCGGTGTATCCGGTTTATTTGTCGAAACGACAAGGTGCTTTTGCCACGTTGGGCCTGGCCGAAGACACCTGGGCGTTGAACGAGCGTATCTTGTCCGACCAGCATTTTCTTGAGCAGTGCGTCGATTTCGACCGCGAACGCGAGGCGATGTTTTTCGATAGCCTCGACAAGGTGGACCGCGGGCTATGCGTGTGCGTGTTCGACGGCACTGACCGCATGCAGCACATGTTCTGGCGGTATCTCGACGATCAGCACCCCGCTCGGCCCAAAGAGGTGCCGGAGGCGTTTCGCGACGTGATCGACGATCTTTATCGCCGCATGGACGATCTGGTGGGCCGCACTATGGCCCGTTGCCGCGACGAGGGGACGCTGCTCATGGTGCTTTCCGATCATGGTTTCAACACCTTTCGCCGCGGCATCGACCTGAACCGCTGGTTGGAGGAAAACGGCTACCTGACCGTGGACGACGCCCGGCGGCACGAACCGCACCTGGCCGGCGTCGATTGGTCGCGGACACGGGCCTTCGCCTTGGGCCTGACGGGCATCTTCATCAACGTCAAAGACAAATACTCGCAAGGCATCGTGCCCAGCGACGAAGGCGACGCCCTGCGACAGGAAATAGCCGAGCGATTGATGGACCTGGTTGATCCACAAACCGGCGCGAAAGCGGTCAAACGGGCCTATGTCGCGCGGCACGTTTATCGCGGGCCATACAAGGACGACGCGCCGGACGTGATTGTGGGCTATGAGCGCGGCTACCGCGTCTCGTGGGAAGCGGCCATCGGCAAGACGACGCGGGAGGTGTTTCACAACAACACGAAGGCCTGGAGCGGCGATCATTGCGTCGATCCATCGGTGGTGCCCGGCGTCTTGTTTTGCAATCGTCCGATCGAAAACGAAAAGCCGCGTCTGCTCGACATCGCCCCCACGGTGCTCGACCTATTTGGCATCGCCGTGCCCGATTACATGGACGGCAAAGCGTTGGCGGTAGGCGATGCCCACGCTACGGCCCGCCGGCGTTTGGATCCCTACTCCAAAGAACAAAATTGACGCCACCCTAATTACATGTGCAGGGCGCCGCGGAGTAACTGCCGGCCGCGGGGGCGGCATAGGTAGTGCCGGGGGCGGCGTAGGTGGCGCCGGGAGCGGCGTAGCTGGTGGCGGGATAGTATGACCCATAGACGGGCTCCCGGTTGAACAATCCTCCCGGCTGACAGCAGCCCATTGAACAAGCAATGGCCAGCGCGCCAGCGACAAGCAACCATTTCATGGCTAGTTCCTTTCCGAACCGCGATTGCCCAATGGTGGGGCGTACGGCCGCGAAGTTCCGCGAAGCATCGATGCAAAAGAAATGATGGCTGGCGAGATTAGCGACTTCATGCGGGCCGGTCAAGAGCGTCAAACGCGCACCCAACCGAAAATAACGATCCGAAAACGGCGCATCGCGTCCGGAGGATGGCCTTCCCAGGCCG
>DASVGM010000501.1:0-2953 GCA_036379555.1 Pirellulales bacterium
TAAGCGTTCGCACTGACCATCTCCGCGGCCAACGACGACAGCGGCCGATTGGTATCGAGATGGGCCAGCTCGCACCCGTCGGCTTGCAGTTCCGGCAGACGCGTCAGCAAATCATCGCCCGTCACCACGCCGATAGGCACCTGCCCAAGTCCGGCAGCGGCGAGCAGCCGCGCCGCCTCGCGCGCGCAGGCCAGCGGGTTCATGCCGCCGCCGTTGGTGACAATCTTCAGCCCGGGTTGCCCAGCGAGGGCCGGCAACAGGCTGCGAAGCACCGTCAAAAAATCTTCCGCATAGCCGGCTTGCGGATTCTTCTCTCGGAGCCGAGCCAGGATGGAGAGCGTCAGTTCCGCCAGGTATTCAAGCGTGAGATAGTCGAGCGCGGCCGACTCGACCAACCGCCGCGGGGCATCCAGATTGTCGCCGAGAAATCCGGCGCCGTTGCCAATTCGCACGGGGTTCATCGGTTCATAGACTAAGGCAGGTTGGTGTGCCGGGCGACACGTACCTGCGCGCGGGCCTGAAGTTCGGCTCGATCGCGCAAGGCCATCAGTTCAGGTGTATTTGAGGGGCGACGTCGAGCCTCGTTGAGTTGCTCGGCGGCCGTCGCCGCGTCGAGGCTATTCGCCGGCGAAGCGCGGCCGGTCAAGACGCTGACGACATTATCGGCCACTTGCACAAAGCCGCCATCAATATAATACCGCGTCGTGCCGCCGCCGTGTTTCACGCGCATTTCACCATAGCCCACGCGGCCGATCATCGGGCTGTGCAGCGGCGCGATACCGATCTCGCCATCGAACAACGGCAAGGCGACAAACTCAGCCGGCGCTTCGAGAACCGTCGCCTCGGGCGTGACCACGACGAGTTTCAATTGGCCGGAACGGGAGTGAGGGGTTTCGTGATGGTCCACGTGAGAGGGTTCAGGGTTCAGGGTTCAGGGTTTAGGTGAAATGCAGCTTCCGCTTGCGACATTTTGCATTTTGCATTTTGCATTTTTCGTTTTGCATTTTGCATTTCTCTCATCTCTCATCACTTCTTGGCCGCCATCTTTTTCGCCTGCTCTTCTGCTTGCTCAATGCCGCCAACATACATGAAAGCGCTCTCAGGAAGATGATCCCACTTGTCGTCGGCGATCTCCTCGAAACTGCGGATTGTGTCGTCGAGCTTGGTGATTTCGCCCTTCTTGCCGGTGAAGACCTCGGCCACCAAGAACGGCTGCGACAAAAACCGCTCCATGCGACGGGCGCGATGCACCACCAACTTGTCTTGCTCGCTCAATTCGTCGATGCCCAAGATGGCGATGATGTCTTGCAATTCGCGATAACGCTGCAACGTGCGTTGCACGCGGCGAGCCACGGCATAATGCCGCTCGCCCACATATTGCGGGTCGAGAATGCGGCTGGATGAAGCCAACGGATCGACCGCCGGGTAAATGCCCTTTTCGCTGATCGAACGCTCCAGGTAGAGAAACGCGTCCAAATTGCCAAAGGCCGTCGCCGGGGCGGGATCGGTTGGATCGTCGGCAGGCACGTACACCGCTTGCACCGACGTGATGGCCCCCTTGTTGGTCGAGGCGATGCGCTCTTGCAAGGCGCCCATTTCGGTCGCCAGCGTCGGCTGATAACCCACGGCCGAAGGCATGCGGCCCAGCAAGGCTGAAACCTCGCTACCCGCTTGTGAGAAGCGGAAAATGTTATCGACAAACAACAGCGTGTCGGCGCCGGTCGTATCGCGAAAGTATTCGGCCATGGTCAACGCGGAAAGAGCCACGCGCAGACGGGCGCCGGGCGGCTCGTTCATTTGGCCGAACACCATGCACGTCTGCTCGATGACGCTGCGGCCCGTATCGCCGATTTTGGCTTCCTGCATTTCCAGCCACAGGTCGGTTCCCTCGCGCGTGCGCTCGCCGACGCCGGCGAACACCGAGTAACCGCCGTGGGCGCTGGCGATACGGGCGATCAACTCGGTCAGAATGACCGTCTTGCCTAGCCCGGCCCCGCCGAACAGGCCGGCCTTGCCGCCGCGGACAAACGGCGTGAGCAAATCGATGACCTTGATGCCGGTTTCAAAAAGCTCGGTCTTGGTCGAAAGATCGGTCACCGGAGGGGCTTCGCGGTGAATGCTCCAGCGCTCGTCGGCGGCCACTTCGCCGCGACCGTCGATGGGTTCGCCCAGAAGGTTAAAGACGCGGCCGAGCGTGGCCTTGCCGACCGGAACGGTCACCGGCTTGCCGGTATCGACGCAATCTTGACCGCGGACCATGCCGTCGGTGCTGCCCAGGGCGACGCAACGCACGCGACCGCCGCCCAAGTGCTGCTGCACTTCGCCGGTGAGCGAAACCTTGATGCCCTTGTGTTCTGAAAAAACCTTCACGGCATTGTAAATGGCCGGCAGGCTATGAACGGCGAATTCGACGTCGAACGTCGAGCCGATGACTTGGGTGACATGGCCGATATTGCGGCCTTGGGTATCGTGATTGGTCGATTCGAGAGTTGCGGTGGCCATGAAAAAGTTCAGAGTTCAGGTGTCAAGGGCTTCGATTGTATCCCGCTTGATGTCGCTGTCATAGTGTGCAGTTGTTTCGTTTGGCTGCGAGCGCCTAGCAAAACCTCCGTGCGGCTGTCCGAGGAGGATTTGCCATTTTCGTGTCATCTATGCGTTTTCCGTGTCATCTATGTGTCATCTATGCGTTTTTGCTTGTCATCTATGTGTCATCTATGTGTCATCTATGCGTCATCTATGCGTTTTTGCTTGTCATCTATGCGCCATCCGTGCTCGACCAGCGCCTGGGCGATGGTTTGGCGCGGTTCATCAACCCCCCACTTGTCAGAGGTTATCCGAAAACTCGTCGTGGGGCGGGCCGCCGGCCCGTCTGGAAGCGAAAGACGGCTCAGCGAGCCGCCCCACGATACCCTGCCACGGCGAAATCCGAGTTTTCGGATAGCCTCCTCAGAAG
>DASVGM010000502.1:0-18815 GCA_036379555.1 Pirellulales bacterium
CTGGCAAATCTCGCGGCAGTCGGCGCCGTCGATATTCACGTGAAACACCGCGGCCGGTCGCGATACCAGGCCATTGGTAACCTGCCAGGCGTCGAAGGCCAGCGTTTTGCCGTCCGGCGAGACCAGCGGCGAGCCGCAGGCGGGATAACCGTCCAATTCAAATAGCTTGCGCCAGTTGGTGCCGTTGGCGTCGAGCGTGTAAAACACGTCGGTGGCGCGGACGCGAAAATCAAATTCATTGACGTCCAGCGTGCCGTTGCCATCGACATCGAAGCACTCGAACGCATGCAAACGCAGCAGGCCAAACTCGCCGGCGCCTGGAAACTCATCGAACGTCAGCTTGCCGTCCAGATCGACGATTTCGACGTACCAGTTCATCACCGGAGAGGCCAACGGCGTGAGGCGGTATTCGGTCAGCGAGAGCCTGCCGTCGCCATCGAGATCGAAGCCGGGCAAAAGGTGCTTGGCGATTTTTTGCCGCCAGTCACTCCGCTGCAGCAACTCCTCGCGGTCGAGAAAAGCGTCGTAGTTGGCGTCCAGGTAACGGAAATCGTTGGCTGGATCGAAAAAGGCCGTTTTGGCCCATTCTTCAAGCGAAAGTTGGCCGTTACCGTTTTTGTCGCAACCAGTGAAATGCGCCGCGCGTTCGGCCGCGGGAGTCTTGAGCACATTGAACTCGGCGCGATCGAGTGTTCCCGAGCGGTCGCGGTCGAGTGTTTGGAACTGCACCAGATCGACCACCGCGCCGCCCAGCGTCCGCAGCCGTACGTGCTCCCGCGGAGGAGTCGTGGGACGCGGATTGAGGTTGATCAATCCGACCCCTCTGCCTGGTCCGGCTCCGCGCATGACCAGCGCCGCCCGGACATCGGATCGCCGAATGCCGAACAAACATTCCAGCGTCAGGCGGGCTTCCTCGCGCGAAATAACGCCATCGCGGTTGAAATCAGCCAATGTCGTGAGGGCGTTTGGCGGCAATTGCAGCGCGTCGCTCATTCCCTGATTGAACTCCTCCAGCGAAATGCTGCCATTCGCTTCCGCGTCCCAGTCCACCCAGTGTTCCTCGATCAGTGCGTCATAACGATCGAGTAGTTTGAAAAAAGGATCAGGCGTCGTTCCTCGTTTCTCCGGCGCCGTCACCGTGGGCAAGCCGGCCAACTCACCGGCGTCAAGCCGGCCATCGCCGTCAAGGTCGAACAGCTTGACATCGCGTTTGATTTCAATGGCGGACCTGCCCGTTCGCGCGGCTAGTTCGCTTTCGCTGACGAAGCCATCGTGGTCGAGGTCGATCTCTTTGAAGGACACCTCCGGCGTAAACCAGCGAAAATCGGTGATGAACTCGAATTCCTGAAAGGAAAGAAAGCCATCGTGATCGAGATCGAACCGGTCGAACATGAACCGGCTCAGGCCGATCATCACGGGCGAATCCTCCATGTAAAACTCCTTCCACGAGAGCCGGCGGTCGTGGTCGGTGTCTTGGCGCGGCCGCCACCAGTTCGACATTTGGTTGGCGACCGGCGTCGTGCGAAACTCCCTGAACGACAGCGTGCCGTTGCCGTCCGCGTCGAAAGCGGTAACGCAGCGCCGGCTGACGCTCACACCCCAAGCGGCGCCATGAACCATCTCTTCTTTGTTCACCGCTCCGTCGTGATCGGTGTCGTAAGCCCGAAAGAACCCCGACACTTCGCCCCAAAACAGCGTCGCCATCTCGCCGTCGTCCAGAACGCCGTCGTGATTGGCGTCGCGTTGGCTGAAAACCTCCGCGTTCTTCTCCTTGCCGAGATGATGTCCGGCCACGAATTCATCGCGAGACAGCACGTCGTCATGATTCTTGTCGAGATTGCGTGTGTAATACCATGCCAGGATTTTTCCGGTCGGGGTGCGCAGCGGTTTTCCGCTGGGGCGTGTTAGCCCGTAGGCCAGATCGCACAGCCAACGCCCTTCCTCGTGATCGACACGGCCGTCGCCGTTGTGGTCCCAAGTATTGAAATCAAGCTCGGCGAGCGCCGGGATCGCCGCGGCGAACTTTTCGCCGGGCCACTCCTGGCTGGTAAGCGAGCCGTCGGCATCGGCGTCGGCGGCCGCGAACAACTTCAGCCATTGGTTCAATGCGGCGTCTCGCATGTCCGCGATCGGGTCGCTGGCACGCCGCGGGACGTCGTCGGCTGCTCGTTTAGGATCGGAGTCGTCCGCCGCGGCCAAGGACGCCAACACCAAGGACAGCCCCATCCACAAAGCCATGCAAATCACGGCCTTCCACATACCGACCTCCGCTAATCTGAGGACGTGGTAAAATCCGCCCGTGTGAAATATAATTGCCATCTTCAGGCCAGTATGGCAAGGCGTCAAGCCTCACCTAGACCGGATTATTCGTGGCTGGCCGAGGAAGCCTCACAATTCATTAGTTTCACAGGTTGACATGACAAACTGCCGCGCCCAAGCGGCGTCCTCCGCCGCCAGCGGCGGGTCGGGCGATTCGGAGTAAATCGTCTTGCCATAATCGGCCGATGCAAAAGTCTGTTGCAGCAGTTGCTGCAAATCGAGTTCGATCGGCGGATCAGGATCGGTGAGCGGAACGCCAATCCGCGGCAGCGGATCGCGCAGGGCGATCGGCCAAAAACCGATCCGTGGTCGCGCCTCATAGTGACTGATGAAGACATAATAATCGCAATCAGGAAGCGGCGGCAACGCAGGCCGCTCGCCGCCCCTGCGTAAGTCGATTTCCACCAGGTGCGTCTGGCTGGCGAGAATGCCGTTCCGTTTACTCAAATACGCGTCGCGATCCGGCCCGCGGCGCTTGTTCTTGGGACTGAGCAACTCGATGATTGTCACTACCCGGCGGTCGCGTCGATCGCGGATTTCGAGCCACGAATCACGCCCGACGTCGTCGGTCGGCAGAACAAGCTCGACCGCCGCGCGCAGCTCGCGGGCGGGCGCGGCGGAAATGGCCACGTCCGCGCGGCCGAAAAAGCGGCGCTCGTCCTCCGGCACCTCGCGGATATAGACGCGCGATTCAACTCGCGCGAAATAGTTATCCCCCAACTGCGAGCTCAGCGCGGCCTGCGCCCAAGTTAGGAAATTATGGTGAAAATCCTCCCAGACATCGTCTTGCTCCAGGTAAGGATTCATTCCGGGTAAAGGTGATTGCATGCTTAACCTTGAGGCCAATTGTGCTGCCATGAATTATAGGCCGACGTGGGGGCCGCTGGAAGTTCGTTCCCGTGTGAGCTACTGTATTTGCCACGGCAATGGCCGCTTCAGCCAACAATAATCGAACCGCCCCACTCTGGCGGTTGCGGCGGCCGCGCGGCGGCAAGCTGGCGCTCGACCACGGCCAGGTTGCTCAAGGCGGTGGCGTTGCTGGGCTGACGAAGAAGCACCTCGCGCACCGCCCGTTGGGCCGCCGGCCAATCGCGACCTTCCAGCACCAAGACATGGCTCAGAATCTCGCGCGGCATCGGCTCCGCCGGCGCCAGCGCGACGGCCGCCTCAGCCAGACGACGGGCCTCGGCGAAGTCACCGCGCGTCATTTGTGCGCGCGCACGCAACAACAGTGCGTCGGCCGCTCGGCCTTGTTCCGCCAACCGCTCGGCCAAATGTTCGGCGGCTTCCCAACGGCCCTGCGCAGCGTACAGGTCGCTTAAGCAGATGGCCGGTACTAAATAGCCCGGCTGCTCGGCCAGCGCCAGTTGCCATTGCCGCTCGGCGTCGTCGGCTCGCCCGGCATCGCGATAAACCTCGGCCAACGCGCAGCGTCCTTTATAGCCGCGCAAGCCGGGATCTTCGCCCATGGCCATGCCCGGCGACTCCGCCAGCCCCAACAGCCGCACCAGCGACGCCTCGGCGTCGGCGAACCGCCGCGCTTGAGTTAAGAGCTGGCCTTGATGGAACAACAACTCGGCGTGATCGGGGAATTGCGGTAACGCCCGCTGACATGCATCAAACGCGGCTTGCGGCTGTCCGATCTGCCGCAGGTTGCGAACGAGCAACGCATGCAGCCGAGCTACGATCGCCAAGTTGGGCGGGGCCACCTGCCGGCAACGCTCCAAAGCGGTGACCGCCGCGGCGGCATCACCCAATTGGCTCTGCGTCCAACCCAAGTGGAACAGCGTCAGCGGATCGTTAGGCCGCTCAGCGTCATCGAGCGTCAGCAAACGCAGATCGCGTTGCAATTTGGCGCGCCGCGTCGCCGGATCGGTATAGCCGACGTGCCGCACCACCACGTCGCCGCGGTGAGTGACGCCGCCCAACCGCTCGATCGCCGGCACGATCTGCTCATGCACGCGATATTGCCACCAAACTCGCGGATCGCGCCGAAACAAGCGTCCCTGCTCCAGCGACGTCGCGGCGCCGCCTTCGCCCGCTGACACGTTCACGCATTGAAACAGCCACACGGCCAGTTCGTCGGTCAGCCGCCGTGCCAGCGCGCGAAACCGCGTTCGGTTGTCTTCATCGAGGCGGTCATCGGCGTCGAGCCAGAAAACCCAGTCGCCGGTGGCGTGCTTGAGCGCTTCGTTGCGCGCCGCGGCGAAATCATCGCGCCAGGGAAAATCAATCAGTCGGGCGCCAAAGCGTCGCGCCACCGTTTTCGTGGCGTCGGTCGAGCCGGTATCGACCACGACGATATCCTCCACCAGGTCGGCGGCGCTTTCCAGGCAAGCGGGCAGGTCCGCCTCCTCGTTTCGCACGATCATGGTTAGCGAGATTATTGGCGGCATGGACTTGGTGGTTGTCTCAACATTCTACTAATGCTGTTTGACTACTTGTATTCGCCCATGCTCGCGCTATGATGGAGCCTGACGACGAATCCCTAAGACTTGCTCGTTGGTCTGATCAACGAGCTCGCGACGCATCAACACTATGGCGGCCACAGGCGACAGCGGCGAACTATCCACCTTTCAAGCCTGGAGGGAAGTGTTGCCGGAAATTCTACCGCGCCAAGGCGAATGGAGAGAGGAAGAGTATCTGGTTCTTACCGATCATCGCAGCCGCCTGATCGAGTTCACGGACGGTTTTCTGGAAGTGCTGCCGATGCCCACCGACGAACATCAATCGGTTTTGAAGTGCCTGTTCCTGGCCTTTTTCCAGTTTTTCGAGAGCCAGGGCGGGACGGTGCAATTCAGCCCTTTGCGGCTGCGGATTCGGCCGGGTAAATTTCGCGAACCAGACTTGCTCGTGCTGCTGTCGGCGGCTGATCCGCGGCGCCAAAGCCGCTTTTGGGAGGGAGCTGATTTGGCCCTTGAAGTCGTCAGCGAGGACAAGCAGCATCGCGATCTCATTGAAAAGCGCGGCGACTATGCCGAAGCGCAAGTTCCGGAATATTGGATTGTCAATCCTCAAACCGAGACGATCATGGTGCTGCGGCTGTCGAAGAACACTTACGAAGAGGCGGGCGTCTACACGCGCGGCCAACTGGCGACATCGGCCTTAAGGCCCGGATTCTCGATCGCGGTAGCGCAGGTATTCGATGCATCGCAAGTTTAGCTCATCGCCTCGCTCGGAATCCATCCCGCCGGCAAAGCTGCGGTGAAGCTCATGGGATCTGCCAGTCTTCGGTGACCAAACAAGCGATTCGACTGAACTCGTTGGTGTTGTGCGTGACGAAGGGTGTTGTCGAAGCCTCTGCGTAACCGTCGGATTTTTCTGGCGCAGATGAGTGATCCAGGCATTGGTGTCGAGAAGGAACCTCATTACAGCGTGTCCCGCTCCTCCGGACAGTTCGGTGCCGGCCGTTCAAAATCTCCTTGCCAGGCCCCGGCGGTCGTTCGCAGAAACTCAAGGTGCTCCTGTTGGGGCACGGATGAATCAGGCTCGATGGTGATCGACACGTCGCGGTCCGCCAACTCTTTGCCAAGCGGCAGATCCAAGCGCAGCGTGCCATCGGGGCCGGTTCTCGATTGAACGGTAATTCGCGTCATGTTGAATTCTCCTTGCTAGTTCATTCTACATCGTCGCGTTCGGGTTCTCTCCTAGTAAGAACAACGACGGCACAGCGGATTGGCGGCCCGCGATGCATCAGTGGAAAAAACGCCGAGGCCACGCCACGCCAACCTTGTGGCACAACGCGGAAAGATCACAATTCCTCTCCCCGCGGCCCGCGCCGGCCGCGGCGACGGGCCGAGTCGAGAAAACCGTGCAACCGCTTCTCGTCGAGGCCCAACTTAACGGCCTGTTGAAGAAACGTGGCGGCCCGCGCCGGCTGAGCGTCGAAGTACAACTCGATGCCCAGCAAAAACATCAATTCGGCGTTGTTTGGCTCCTCGCCGGCGGTTAAGGCCAGACGCTCCAAATGGGCCTCTTTGGCGGCGCGATTCGGATAGAGTTGGTCGAGCCGAAACGCCGCTTGCGACCACTCGGCGTCGATGGCCAACCCACGGCGAATCGTTTTCACCGCCGGCAGGAATTGCCCAATCGCCGACTGCGCCAGCGCTTGCCGAAAGTACGCTTCGGCCAGATTGGGAGCCGCTTCGGCCGCCTTGCGATAGCGATCGTAAGCACGGGCGAATTCCTGCCGCCGGAAGCTGGCGTCGCCGAATTCGATGAATTGTCGAGCGCGGGCCAGCGCCTTTTCGTTCGCCACGCGCAGCCGCGGCGGCGGAAGTTCAGCGTCGTCCGGCCGCTCACGCGGAACAACGGCCACGTTCGGTTGATCGTTTGGAATCGTTCCGCGCAAGAGATCATCGGCGTTGAGGGGCATCAACAGTTGATCGCTGGAGGGGGGGGGAACCTGCGCCGGCGCCAACATATAGAAACCAAAGCTCGGAGCGAACGGCCCGACCAATCCCAACGGCGGCGCCAGAATCGGCGGGCCAGCGCCGAAGAAGAACGACCCCGCTCGCGGCGGAACGAGCACTGGACCGGCGATACCGCCGCCCAGCATGAGTTGGCCGTTGGCCTGCGATGCAGCACAGGCCGTTATGGATAACACGGTCGCGAAGAGCCTCATTTGCTTGAACATTCACGCGCCTCCATCTGGTCGCCCTCCTCAACCAATTATCTCTTTTTTTACGTGCGCGGCAATCGAGTGCCGGACGTGGGAGATATTTGACAACCGCGCCCGCCCCGGTTATCGTCATACCAGTATTCGTTGATGCGTTCGGCGCGGGTTTTACCCACCGGCGCCCCGACGATTGAAACAACCTACCTGGCAGATGCCAAAGCACCCGCCGCATCTGTCTTAAACCGGACGCGCCGCCAGCGGCGACCCACCCCGGATTTTGATTGCCTAAAAACTTGGCTTTTTACGGGCTTTTGCCGGACAAATGCCCGTTAAACATAGTTCCTGCCCAAACAGACCCGAACCGCGTTTTACGTTACTAGAGGAGAAGGTGCATGCTCGCTGATCGTATTGGTCGTCGTGGATTTTTGACCGTGGGCGCCGTGGGAGGCATCGGTCTCTCGCTGGCTGATTTTTTTCGCCTGCGGGAGGCACGAGCGGACCAGAAGAATTACGACTTCATTGAAGCCAAAGCCAAGAGTGTGATACATATTTTTCTGCCGGGCGGCATGGCCCAGCAGGAATCGTTTGATCCCAAGCCTTTCTCGCCGCTGGAGTATCGCGGCGAGATGAAGTCGATTCCCACCAAGATTCCGGGCGCCGAGTTTTGCGAAGTGCTGCCCAAGACCGCGGCCATCGCCGACAAAATCACCGTGGTACGTTCGATGTCGCACGGCGAAGCCGCACATGAGCGCGGCACGCACAACATGTTCACCGGCTATCGGCCCAGCCCGGCCTTGATCTTTCCGAGCATGGGCAGCGTGGTCAGCCATGAATACGGCCCGCGGAATAATCTGCCGCCCTATGTTTGCATTCCCAATGTGCCGAACGAATTCGCCAGCACCGGTTATCTCAGTTCGTCGTTCGCGCCGTTTTCGCTCGGCTCCGATCCGGCGGGCAACGGCTTCAAGGTGCTTGATCTGTCGATGCAGGGCGGCGTCGATGAAGCGCGCTTCAACCGTCGCCGTTCCGCGCTGCAGGCCGTGAACGATTATTTCTCCAAGAAAGAGAAATCGGATGCCTTGACCGCATTGGACACGTTTTACGATCGGGCCTACAGC
Organism: Pirellulales bacterium; assembly: GCA_036379555.1. GTDB lineage: Bacteria > Planctomycetota > Planctomycetia > Pirellulales > JAICIG01 > DASSFG01. Next base: position 8,056 of record DASVGM010000502.1, read on the forward strand.
CTGGTCAGTTCGCAACAGGCGCGCGAGGCGTTCAATATCGACGCCGAGTCGCCCAGCGTGCGCGACGAATACGGCCGTAATCAGGCCGGCCAACGCATGCTCATGGCCCGGCGACTCGTGGCGGCGGGCGTGCGTTTCGTCACGCTCACCTATGGCGGTTGGGACATGCACAACTCCATCACGCAAAGCATGCGCAACCAGATGCCGGCTTTCGATCAGGCGTTTTCGGCCTTGATTACCGATCTGGAGCGCGCCGGTCAACTCGATGAGACCTTGGTTATGGTTTCGTCGGAATTTGGCCGCACACCCAAGATCAACGGCAACGCCGGCCGCGACCACTGGCCCAAGGTCTTCAGCGTGGTGCTGGCCGGCGGCGGCATCAAGAAAGGTTCGATTTTTGGTTCGTCGAACTCGACCGCCAGCGAACCGGAAGAAGACGAAATCGGCCCGGCCGACTTGGCCACCACGGTTTACAACCAGCTTGGCATCGTCGCCGACAAAGAATTGATGGCGCCGGGCAACCGGCCCATCGAAATTGTCGACGGCGGCAAGGTGCGCAAGGGGCTGTTGGCGTAAGACCGCCGCATCGCTCTCCCCGGCTTTATGAGGCCGGATTACGGCATCTCTCCCTCTCCCTCCGGGAGAGGGCCGGGGTGAGGGCGGCCGGTATTGACACCGATTGTCCATTGCTCGCCCTCTCCCTAAGGGAGAGGGAACAAAAAGTCGCTCCGCGACGGATGAAAGCGGTGCTGAATCACCGCGCTCCATGTAATTGGAATCACTGTTTATGAAGACAATGCCTTACCGCCTATTCATTGCCACGTTGGTTTTATTCCTGGTATCGGACGCCGCGCTCGCCCAGCGCCGGCGCGGCTTCGGTGGACCACGATTGGCCGCCATTGCTCCGTATGGCGCTCAGCGCGGCGCCGAAATTGACGTCGCTTTCAATGGCGACGACCTCGACGACGCCCAAGAGATCATGTTTTACTATCCCGGCATCAAGGTGCTTAGCCTGGAAGCCGGCAATGAAAAGACGATCAAAACCAAGTTGCAGATCGCGCCGGATTGCCGCATCGGCATTCATGCCATGCGCGTGCGCACGGCTTCGGGCCTCAGCAACCTGCGCACCTTCAGTGTGGGCGCGTTGCCTGAAGTGGCTGAAGTCGAACCAAACAGCGAGTTCATCGCCCCTCAAAAAGTCAACCTCGATGTCACCGTCAACGGTTTTGTGAACAACGAAGACGTGGATTATTACGTCGTTGAGGCGAAGAAGGGCGAGCGCATCACCGCCGAGATCGAAGGCATTCGATTGGGCAATTTCTTTTTTGACCCGGTGATTTCGATCCTCGACAAGAATCGCTTTGAGTTGGCCACCTGCGACGATGCGGCGCTCGTCTGGCAGGATGGAGTCGTTTCCATCATCGCGCCGGAAGACGGCCCATACACCGTGCAGGTGCGAGAAAGCTCCTTCCGCGGCAACGGCGCCTGCACTTATCGGTTGCACGTGGGCCGGTTTCCGCGGCCGGCGGCGGCCATTCCCGCCGGCGGCAAGCCGGGCGAAACCGTCGCGGTGCGTTGGCTGGGCGACGTGCTCGGCGAGCGGACGGAAAACTACGTCATTCCCGCCGACGCGACGGAGCCTTTCGGGCTATTCGCCAAAGATGACAAGGGTATCGCCCCCTCACCCAACGTGTTCCTGCTCGATGGTCTGACCAACGTCATGGAAGCCGAGCCGAACGACGCGCCGGCAAATGCGTCGGCGTTTGAGGCGCCGGCGGCTCTCAACGGCGTAATTGAAAAAGACGGCGATATCGACTACTTCAAGTTTGCCGCGAAGAAGGGACAGTCATTCGAGGTGCGTGTGCTCGGCCGCGGCGTTCGTTCGCAACTCGATCCCGTGTTGTACGTTCATCGCGAAGATGGCGGCACGCTGGCCGGCAACGATGACAGCGGTTCGCCCGACAGTTATTTGCGTTTCAACCCGCCGGCCGACGGCAATTATCTGGTCAGCGTCCGCGACCACTTAAGCAAAGGCGGCGTGGCCTATTCTTATCGCGTGCAGATCGAGCCGGTCAAGCCTAAGCTGACGCTCGGCCTGCCCGAACGGCGGCAATATTTTGACATTACCACCAGTGTGCCGCAGGGCAATCGCATGGCCATTCTGGTCAGCGCCCAGCGAAAGGATTTTGGCGGCGAGTTGGCGGTTGACATGCGCGACCTGCCGGCAGGTTTGACCTTTGAAACCGTGCCAATGGCCGCCAATCAAAGTCAGGTGCCGGTGCTCTTCACAGCGGCGCCCGGGGCCACGCTGGCCGGGGCCTTGGTCGACGTCGTTGGGCGGCCGACCGACGCCAAGCTCCAGGTGGAAGGGCACATGGAGCAGGTCACCGGGCTGGTGCGCGGCCAAAACAACATCATGGTTTGGGGGCATAAAGCGCACCGCATGGCCGCCGCCATCACGGCCGAGGCGCCCTTTAAGATCGACATCGTCGAGCCTAAGGTGCCGCTGGTGCGGAACGGCTCAATGGGCTTGAAAGTGGTGGCCACGCGAAAAGAAGGGTTCACCGCGCCGATTTCGTTGCGCATGCTTTATAACCCGCCGGGCGTTGGTTCGTCGGGCGCCATCAAGATTGAAGAAGGCCAGAATGAGGCGATTATTCCGCTCACGGCCAACGGCGGTGCGGAGATACGCCAGTGGAAGATCGCCGTGGTAGGGCGATCCAACGTCGACGACGAAGGCATGATGGTTTCCTCGCAGTTGGCCACGCTGGATGTGGCCGATCCTTATGTGAAATTCGCCTTCAACGCCGCCGCCTGCGAGCAAGGTCAAGAGACCGACTTGGTGGTGAAGGTTGAGAACCAAAAGCCGTTCGAGGGCGAAGCGACAGTCGAGCTTTTAGGAACGCCATTTGAGGTGACGACGGAGGCGCGGAAGCTGACAAAAGACGGCACGGAACTGGTCTTTCACATTAAGACCACCGCCAAATCACCCGCCGGCCGGCACAAGACGCTGCTCTGCCGAGCGACGGTGATGGCCAACGGCGAGCCGATCGTTCACAACTTGGGCACCGGTGAACTGCGTATCGACACGCCTTTGCCGCCGAAACCGACCGCGCCGGCGCCCATGCCTGCCGCGGTTGCCGCCGCACCGCCGCCACCCGCCAAGCCCGTCGAGAAACGGCTGACGCGGCTGGAGCAATTGCGGCTGGACAGGGAAAAGGCGTTGAAGGGTTCGGGGGGGCAGTAGACGGGTGTTTATCACCAGTTACTCATTTTTCATTTTGAGTTTTGCGTTTTGCATTTTGCATTCGTAAGGAAGCGGGCGTGATCTTCCATTACGAGCAGCGTCCGTCATCGTAGTCGTCGAAATCTGAAACAACCAGGAGCGCCCGCAATGAAAGAAAACGAAAAGCCACGTAAACCGCCCAAAGGCGATGATCTGGCTGAGCGTCTTTTGGACTTCGCCGTGCGCGTCGGCAAGGTCGCCGATGCCTTGCCCGATACGCGGCTGGGCCGGCACATCGCGGGTCAACTCGTGCGCTGTGGCACCTCACCGGCGCCAAACTACGAGGAAGCCCGCGCGGCCGAAAGCCGCGCGGATGTCGTCCATAAAATGCGAATTTGTCTGAAAGAGCTGCGTGAGACGCATTGCTGGCTGCGTATGTGCGCTCGCGGCGGGCTTTTGCCTGAAAGCCAGCTCTTGCCGCTGATCAATGAAGGAAAGCAGCTTTGCGATATTTTTGGGAAGTCGATCGTGACGGCGAATCAGGGAACCACACGTAAAAAACCGAATGACAACAGGTGAAAGAAGGCGAATCGTGACGCGGGAATGCAGAATGCAAAACGCAAAACGCATAATGAAAAACAGTAGAATCATGGAAACTCCAGGGTCCGAATGCAAAATGCAAAACGCAAAATGCAAAATGAAAAATAACCTCTGCATAACTTCCTTGCGCTTCTCCGTCATCGCGTTGCTCCTTGCACTAATCTTCGCGTCGCCAGACGCGCTGGCCGACGCGCCTCTGGCCAAGGTCGAAGTCTTTCCGCCCGACGTCGAACTGAGCACCAGCCGCGACCGGCAGAAGTTCATCGTCGTGGCGACGCGTGCCGACGGCGTCACGCTCGACGTCACCTCGCAGGCGCAGGCCAAACTCGCCAACCCCGCCTTGGCCAAACTCGACGGCGGCACGCTGTATCCACTGGCTGACGGCCAAACCACACTCGACGTCGCCTTCGCCGGGCAATCGCTGCAAGTGCCCGTCACCGTGAAGCAGGCCGCGGCCGATCGACCAATTAGCTTTCAACTCGATGTCATGCCGGTCTTCATGCGAGCCGGCTGTAACACCGGTAGCTGTCACGGCGCGGCGCGCGGCAAAGACGGCTTCCGTCTGTCGTTGTTCGGCTTCGACCCGGTGGGCGACCATTTTCGTTTGACGCGTGAATTGGGCTACCGCCGCGTCAATCTGGCTTTACCTGGCGAAAGCCTGCTGATGGAAAAGGTCACGGGAGAGGTGCCGCATACCGGCGGACAGCGGTTCGCCAAAGAAAGCGAATATTATCATACGCTCATGCGTTGGCTCGAAGCCGGCGCGCCCTATGACGCGGGCGAAGTGCCCAAGGTGCTCGAGGTGGAGTTGTTTCCCAAGCAAGCCGTGTTGGAAGGCGCGGGGGCGACCCAACAAATGATCGCGCGCGCCAAGTATGCCGACGGCACCGATCGCGACGTGACCAATCTGGCCGTCTTCCTCACCAGCAACGACAACTCCGCGGCGATCACGCCCGATGGCCTGGTGACGGCGGCCAATCGCGGCGAGGCGTTTGTCATGGCCCGCTTTGAAACGCATACCGTCGGCAGCCAGGTGCTGGCCTTGCCCAAGGATTTGCAGTACACGCCGCCCAACGATCCGCCGGTGAATTACATTGACGAGTTGGTCAACGCCAAGTTGCAAAAACTCCGCATTCTGCCCAGTGAGCTTTGCAGCGACGAGACCTTCCTGCGGCGTGTGACGATCGACATCACCGGCCTCTTGCCCACCGAGCAGGAGCACGCCGAGTTTGTCGCCGATCAAGACCAGGCCAAGCGAGCCAAGCTGATCGATCGGCTGCTCGATCGCAAGGAGTTCTCCGAGATTTGGGCCATGAAATGGGCCGAGCTTTTGACCATCCGCTCGACCAACCAGGTAAGCCCGAAATCGGCTTATCTCTACGCCAACTGGCTCTCGCAGCAGATTCAAAACAACGTGCCGTTGGACAAGATGGTGCAAGCCTTGCTCGGCGCCACCGGCGGCACCTTCAAAGAACCGGCCACCAACTATTACGAAACGGAACGCGACACGCTCAAGACGGCCGAAAACGTCGTGCAGGTCTTCATGGGCATTCGCACGCAATGCACCCAGTGCCACAATCACCCGTTCGATCGTTGGACAATGAACGATTATTACAGCTTCGCCGCCTTTTTCGCCCAAATCGGCCGCAAGCGAGGTGAAGATTATCGCGAAACGATCGTGTTTAATTCCGGCGGCGGCGAGGTCAAGCATCCGCTCGATGGCCGCGTCATGCCGCCCAAATTCCTGGGTGGAGAGGCGCCCGACGTCAAGGGCAAGGATCGCCGCCAAGTGCTGGCCCAGTGGCTGGCCTCGCCGGACAACCCCTTCTTCGCCACGAGCGTCGCCAACCGGGTTTGGGATCATTTTTTTGGCATCGGCATTGTCAACCCCGTGGACGACGTGCGCATCAGCAACCCGGCGAGCAACCCCGAGCTTTACAAGGCGCTGGGCGACAAACTCACCGCCTACAATTACGACTTCAAGCAATTGGTGCGCGACATCGCCAACTCGAAAACCTATCAACGCGCCAGCGAGCGCAACGCCAGCAACGAGTCGGACGAGTTGAACTTCTCGCATTCGCGCATTCGCCGCATTCGCGCGGAAAACCTGCTCGATTGTGTCAGCCAGGCCACTCAAGCCAAGGACAAGTTCCCCGGCCTGCCGCTGGGTTCGCGCGCCGTGCAGATCGCCGACGGCGGCACCAGCACCTACTTTTTGACCACCTTCGGCCGCTCGACGCGCAACACGGTTTGCTCGTGCGAGGTGAAGACCGAGCCGAACCTTTCGCAATCGCTGCACATGCTCAACGGCGACACGGTCGAGGGTAAGATTCGCGGCGGCGGCCTGATTCAGCAGTTGTTGAAAGAAGGCAAGACGTCGGAAGCGGTGATCGAGTCGATTTACGTCCGCTGCCTAAGTCGCAAACCGACCGCCGATGAGTTGGCCAAGGTCAAGGCCGCCGTGGCGGAAGAGAAAGACGCCCAGAAAGCCATGCAAGACGTCTTCTGGGCGGTGCTGAATTCACGAGAGTTTGTGTTCAACCACTAGTAGCCAGTTGTCAGTTGCCAGTAGCCAGTAGCCAGTTGTTTTGTCTTTAACACTGTTCCACCTTATGCGCGTTTTCCATCTTCCAATTTGCAATTTGCAGTTTGCAATTTGCAATTTGCAATTCTTCGTCTTGTTCTGTGTTGCAAGCATGGCCTCCGCTGACGAGGCCAAGCCGACCGCCGTCAAAATCACCTACGCGGAGCACGTACAGCCGATCTTCCGTGAGCATTGCTACACCTGCCACGGACCCGACACGCAGAAGAGCGATCTTGCCCTCGATAACTACGCGGCACTGATGCGCGGCGGGGCGAGCGGCGAAGTGATCGATCCGGGCGATCCCGATACCTCGCGCCTCTGGGGCCTCGTCTCGCACAGCGAAACGCCCGAAATGCCGCCCCAGCAGCCCAAGCTGGCCGACGCCAAGCTCGACATCATCAAAAAATGGATTCTTGGCGGCGCGCTGGAAAACTCGGGTTCGATCGCCAAGATCAAAAAGAAGCCGTCGATGGATTTGCAGATTACCGCCGGCACCGGCAAGCCCGCCGGTCCCATCGCCATGCCCGAGCCGGGCAAGGTTGTGCGGCAACCGGTCCTTTACACGCCGCGCGCCAGCGCCATTACGGCCATCGCGTCCAGTCCCTGGGCGCCGCTGCTGGTCATTGCCGGTCAGAAGCAGATTGCCATCTACAATTCCGATACGGCCGGCCTGCTGGCGGTGTTGCCGTTTCCCGAGGGGGTGGCGCAAGTGCTTAAGTTCAGCCGCACCGGCGCTCTGCTGCTGGCGGGCGGCGGACGCGGCGGCAAGATGGGGCTGGCGGCTGTGTATGACGTGAAAACCGGCGAGCGTGTTTTCACCGTGGGCGATGAGCTTGATACCGTGTTGGCGGCCGATATCAACAACAACCACACGCTGATCGCGCTGGGCGGCCCGCGTCGCGTGGCGCGAGTCTATTCCGTGACGGACGGTTCGCTGCAATACGAAATCAAAAAGCACACCGACTGGATCACCGCCATCGAGTTCAGCCCAGACGGCGTGCTTTTGGCCACGGCCGATCGCAGCGGGGGCTTGCTCGTTTGGGAGGCTGACACCGGCCGCGAATATCAGAATCTCGCCGGACACACCGGCGCCGTCACCGACGTGAGTTGGCGCGACGACGGCAACGTGCTGGCCAGTTCCAGCGAAGATGGCACCGTGCGGCTCTGGGAAATGCAAAACGGTTCACAGATCAAAAACTGGCAGGCGCATGGCGGCGGTACGGCTTCGGTTGAGTATACGCACGATGGCCGCCTCGTCTCGGCGGGTCGAGACAAACAAGTAAAAATGTGGGACGGCAACGGCGGGCAGCAACGTGCTTTCGACGCCTTTGCCGATTTGGCGATGGAAGTGGCCTTTACGCACGACGGCGCTCGCGTAGCGGCGGGCGATTGGAGTGGTGAAGTGCGCCTCTGGAACGCCGCCGACGGCAAATTGATCGCCCACTTGCCCGCCAATCCGCCGACCTTGGAAATGGTGGCCGCCGCGGCCGCGCAGCAAGCCGCCGCCACGTCCGCCACAGCCCAGCAAGCCGCCAAGGAACTTGCCGACGGGCAGGCGCTCGCCGCGGCACGCGGCAAAGAACTGGAGGCCGCCAACCAGGCGGTCGCGGCGGCCCAAGCGGCGCAAACCAAGGCGGAGGCGGAGCGTATCGCGGCTGAAAAGGCATCGCCCGAAAAGGCCGCCGCGGCCAAAGCCGCCGCGGATGTCGCTACGGCTGATAAGCAAGCGGCCGAGAAAGCCACGGCGGAGCAAGCCGCCGCCGCGACGTTGGTCGCCGAGAAGCAGACCGCGAAAAAAGCGGCTGACGACGCCTTGGCCGCCGCCGCCAACGACGACAACAAAAAGCGCGCCGAGCAATCCGCGGCCGAATTGGCCGCTGCTGAAAAAGCGGTGGCCGAAAAGCAGGCGGCCGCCAAGGCCGCCGCCGAGAAATCGATAGCTTCCGCCGGCGCGGCCAAGCAAGCCGACGACGCCCGCTTGGCCGCCGAGAAAGATTTGCCTGCCAAGGCCGCCGCGGCCAAAGCGGCCGCGGACCAACTCACCGCGACTAAAACGGCCGCGGAGAAGAAGGCGGCTGAAAAGGCTGAGGCCGACAAACTGGTGACTGAGCGCACGGCCAAATCTCAAGCCGCCGCCGCGGCCGCCCAGGTCGCCCAAACGGCGGCTCAGCAAGCCGCCGCCGAGAAGGCCGCTTATGACCAGGCGCAGAAGGCCAAGCAAACGCAAACGGCACAAGCTCAATCATGACATCCTCCTCGGTCGATGATCCGCCCATCGTGATGCTTTTTACCGACGGCGCGTGCAGTGGAAACCCCGGGCCGGGCGGCTGGGCGTTTATACTGCGACATGACGAATCGGGCAAGGAGTTGGTTTCCAGCGGCGGCGAGCCGCAAACCACGAACAATCGCATGGAATTGACGGCCGTCGTGCGCGGTCTGGAGGCGCTCAAGCGGCGTTCGCAGGTGGAGATTCTCACAGACAGTGTTTACGTGGGTAAAGGGCTGAGCGAATGGCTGCCCAAGTGGAAGGCCAACGGCTGGCGGCGGCGCGAAGGAAAAGCCTGGAAAGAGATCAAAAACGAAGACCTATGGCGCCAGCTTGACGAGTTGCTTTCGCGGCACGCGGTTTCTTACACGCCGGTGGCCGGCCATAGCGGCCATCCCGAAAACGACCGCTGTGATAAATTGGCCGTTGCCGCCTATCAGCAATATCTGCGGCGATAACTCGCCAAGCATCATGCGATGGCATAAAATGCAACTCATCCATTTCTAACTGATTTGATGAGGAGAACGCCATGTGGATAAACCGTCGTCGAACACACTCTCGGTGGTTTGTCATCTTCGCACTGGCAACCATCGCGCCGCAAGCCAGAGCCGAAGATGCGTTCTATCGCATGCCCTTGGCCGACCTGAAGTTGACCGAGGGAAAGCTTTCCGACGCCGAGGGCGGTGTGGAGAAGAAGCGACCAACCTTTGATGTGCGATATGCCATGCAGCCGCGCGTCGTCCTCGACGGCCAGGGCGAAGCATATATCGAACAATCGGATCGCTATGTACCGCAGTTGCTGCGCCTTGAGGGCGCGCTGGTCGCCCGCGCTCCGACGGGCCGCGATCTAACCGGCTCGCTCTATTTGCCCAATGACCACTACAGTGGCATGGTGAAATTGCGGTTTGTCATTCCATCGTCCGCCGGGGGCAAAAATGGCGACCGCTTTAATCGGGCCAAGATGGAGCATTACGAATCGTTGCTCGGTCGAGACATTCCGGGCACGGCCTGGTTTCGGCATCAGTATCGCGCCGCCCAAGCGGAGCTTGGCAAGCCGCAGTCCGACGACGTTTGGCCCATCTCGTGGGACCGAGCGGCCGGAATCGAAGACACTTTCGATCTCTTCAGCGGCGGTCGCGCCGTCCGCGAAAACCTGCAGCTTGATCGCGATTTGCTCGTCGTTGGCAAAAGCGACGAGGCAGTCGATGTCTCGTCGCTGGAAGGCATCACTATCGCCGAGATCGACTGGAAACCGCTGCTGGCCGAGGCGCGGCCAAAGGCCGATCCCTTGGCGCGCATCATTCCCGCCGACCAGCACGCGGTGTTTTTTCCCTCTTTTGCCGCGGCCGTGGCCGTGGCTGACGAGGCGGCGCGCCAGGGAACCCCGCTCAGTCGTGTGATGCTCGCGCGCAGTGAAGATGAACTGATCAAGCAACGGTATGAACGCCAGCTTTGCCTGCCGCTGTCGGCGTTGGCCCGCCTGCTGGGGCCGACTGTGATTGGCAGCGTGGCCATCACGGGCTCCGATCCGTATTTCTTCACCGGCACCGACGTGGCGGTGGTGTTCGAGAGCGAACATCCGGCGGCGCTTAAGGCGTTGCTTCTGGGCCGTGCTGCCGCGGCGGCCGGCGAGGAGCGCGCCAAGCCCGCTTCCGGCGAGGCGGCGGGCATCGCCTGGTCGGGCTTCGCTTCGCCCGATCGTCACGTGTCGTGCCACATCGCCTCGCTGGATGGCGCCGTCGTCGTCACCAACTCGCTGAAACAACTTGAGCGGTTGGCCGCGGTGAAAAACAAAGCTTCGCCCGCTCTGGCCACGTTGGATGAATACACGTTTTTCCGCCAGCGATATCCGCACGGTGACTCCGATGAAACGGCGCTGTTGTTTCTGAGCGACGCCACCATTCGCCGTTGGTGCTCGCCGCGCTGGCGCATCGCGGCTTCGCGCCGCCTGCGCTCAGCGGCCGTGGTCAGCGAGTTGCAGGCGAGCTTCCTGGACGATCTGGTTCGTGGCCAAGTGGAAGCGGGGCCGATTCATTCCGACTTGCCGCTGCCCGGCGGCGGACAATTGCGGCTGGACGAGCACG
>DASVGM010000503.1:0-4026 GCA_036379555.1 Pirellulales bacterium
CACGGCCACCTCGCGCAGCAGCACCGCGGCGTTGTCACGCGATTTGCTGTCGAGCGCCGCGGTGGGTTCGTCGGCCAAGATGAGCGGCGGCCGGTTGGCCAAGGCCCGCGCGATGGCCACGCGCTGGCGTTGTCCGCCCGAAAGATTGCCGGGCTTCTTTTCGTGAACGCGGTCCAACTTCTCCTCGTCGCTGGAAAAAAGCAGATCCAGCAGTTGGTCCGCGCGTTCGCGAATTTGCTTCTTGGAAAGGTTGCGGTTCAGTTCCAATGCCATCGAGACGTTTTGCCGCGAGGTCAAGGAATCGAACAAGTTATGCGCCTGAAAGATGAAGCCGATGTCGCGCCGCAGTTCGACCAACTCACGGCGGCCGAGCCGGCCGAGATCGCGACCGAGCACCGTGATGCTTCCCTGCTGTACGCGGCGCAGCCCGCCCATCAAGGTGAGCAGGGTGGTTTTGCCCGAACCGGAAGGACCGGTCATGATGACCAACTCGCCGCGGTTGAGCTTCAGGCTCACGTCGGCCAAGGCCGGCGGTTCGCCGCTCTTGGCCTTGCGCGAGTTGCGCTTCTGCTCGTTAAAATCGTGCGAAACATTGCTCACGCGAACGGTCACCTCGTCAGCGGAGCAAGCGTCGTCGTCCATGCTTACATCCATCAGAAAAGCTCCGCGGGGTTCAGCCGCATCACGCGCCGCACGGCGAGACAACCCGAGCACGCGCACATCGCGGCGCCCATGACCAACACCATCAACGCCGTCGCCCAAGTCACGCGAACTTGCAGATGCGTCAGATGGCCGAGAACCTTGCCTAGCACGACACTCAAGGGCACGCTCCAGAAAAAACCGAACAGCGAAAGAATCAGCGACTCCAAGAACACTACGAAGACAAAGTAACCGTTGGCGTAACCCATGGCCTTCAGGGTGGCGAATTGCCGCAAATGGTCATGCACGTCGCTGGAGAGCACCTGGTAGCAAAGCACCAATCCCACGACGAACCCCATCGCCACGCCCAAGCGAAAAACAAAGCCGATCGGCGTACTGTGCTTCCAAAAGTTTTTTTCCCGCTCGATGAACTCGTGTTTCGTCAACACGCGCACGTCGGCCGGTTCGCCCGCGGCGTTCTGGGGAAAAAGCTCGACGAGCTGCCGCTGAGCCGCGAGGATGTCTCGCTTGCGCGTGCTTTTCAACCGCACCACTCCCACGTCGACCAGGTCGAGAGGATCAACGCCGCCGGGCAGGGGAAACAACCGCCGAAAGGTGAGATCGCTGGTAATCAGGTTGCCGTCGTTGGCAAAGTCGCTGCCCAGCGAAAAAAAATCGATGACCGTCAGCCGCCGCCCCGCCACTTCAATTCTCCGCCCCTTCACAATATCGCCGTATTCCTCGGTCTTCGAGCGCCGGTCAAACAAGGCCCGGCGCGGCAAACGCAATTCCACGCGACACTGTTCGACCCTGGGAAAATTGAAAACCGGCTCGTCGGGGTTGAAAGCCAGCACGCGAATCGGCGGGCTATCGGCCTTCCCCTCGTTCGGGCATTTGAAGTTCGAGCGGTGGGTCTCAATGTACAACGGAGAGGCGCCGGCGACCGCCGGACAAGAGCGCGCCTGCGCCAAACGCCGATGGCTGAACGTCTCTTTCACGGCGATCGAGTATCGCGCCTTGCTCACGATGAACAGTTCGCCCTGAAGATGTTCGATGACGGCCACGGAGTTTTCGAGCAGCGCCCCATAAATGCTTAGCTCCACGCACATCAAGAGCATGGCGACGCCGACACCGGCGGCCGCCAAGAGCAGCCGGCGTGGGGCGTGAGTCAGGTTCAACCAGGCAAGCGGCGTACGGCGCATTAAAACAAAGCGGCGGGGTCGGCACGGTTGATCTTGCGCAAGGCGAGCAAGCCCGAACCGGCGCACATGGCGAAGGTCAATATCAAAACGGTCAGCGGCAGCGCGGCCGGCACGTCTAAGACGCCCATTCGCATTGGGATTTGATGCAGCTTTTCAGTCAAACGATAGAGCACCGCTGAAATGAGCCAGCCCAGCATAAATCCGCAGGTGGCGAGAATCAACGCCTGTTTGAACACCAATCGCTTCAGGTAGCCGGCCGAATAGCCGATGGCCCTGAGCGTGGCATATTCGGCGATGTGCCTGGCGATGTCGCTGGACAACACCTGATAAACAATGGCCGCTCCCACCAAAAAACCCACGACCACGCCAAAGCTAAAAATGATGCCGATGCTCATGCCCAAGATCCAGTACTTTTGTTCCCGCCATTGGATTTCAGTCCGAGTTTGGGCCAGCACGTCTTTCGGCAATCGCCTCTCTAGCTCTTGGCAAACTTGACGCGCATCCCGCCCCGGCGCCACGCGCACCAGCCCCAGGCTCACCTCGCGCAGCGACCGATGGGGAAACAAAAGGCGAAAGGTCTGATCGCCCATGATGACGTTGCCATCCGGTCCAAAACCGGTTCCCAGATGAAACGTGCCCCCGATGTCCATGTGGCGGCCGTTGATCTCGGCCGCCGGATGATGCCGCCAGTCGCCGAACTTGTCTTTGGAAAGCTCGTCCATGAAGACGACCCCGGCTCGCTTGAGCCGCTCCCGCCGCTCGTTCAGGTCGCGCAGCGTCAACGGTTGCTGTTCCAGCGGGAAAGCGATGGCCAAGACGCCGCGTCGCCGCCGTTCTTCCCGCGGCACGCTTTCGTCGAGCGTCAGCCACAGTGCGAAATCGAGATAGAGCGGTCGGGCATCGCGCACGCCCGGCGTCGAGGCGGCCTCGTACAACCGCTGTCGCGAAAAAAAGCCCGCCTTGGCAACCGTCTGGTACTGCCGCGAAGTCAGCAGAATGTCGAAATCAAGTCGCCGGTAAAGCAGTGTGGCCGTCAGCGCGACGGAATTCAAAAAGCCAAGCTGCACAAGCATTAAAACCACGGCGAAAGCGACTCCGCCGATGCCCACCAGGGTGCGCGTCCAGTCGTGCAGCAGGTTTCGCAGCAATAACGGTGTTTTCATACGCGACCCCTATTTCGGCGCGAGCCGATCGGGGCGCTGGCCGATTTTCACGGTCAGTTCCAGTGGCTGGCCGCCTCGCAAGACCGTCATCTTGACGTTTTCGCCAATGGGCGCATCGGCCACCAGCAGCGGCAACTCCGAGTTGTCGCTCACTTTCTGGCCGTTGAATTCAATGATTAAATCGCCGCTTTGCACACCGGCCGCGTCCGCCGGCGAACCGCGTAGCACGGCGGCCACAAAAAAACCGGCGTGCCCTTTTAAGTTGAGTCTTTCGGCCACGTCCTGCGAAAGCTGCTGCGGTTGCACGCCCAGCCAACCCCGCGCCACGTGGCCGCTCTGCTTGAGTCGCTCGTAGATGTTTTGCGCCAACTCGCTCGGAATGGCGAAGCTGATGCCTTGGTAAGCCTCGCCCACGATCGCCGTCGTGATGCCGACCAATTCGCCGCGAATGTTCAGCAGCGGCCCGCCGCTGTTGCCGGGGTTGACCGCCGCGTCGGTCTGCAAGAATTTCTGGTATCCGCCGCCAATGCCGCGCCGTTGCGTGGCGCTGACGATGCCCAAAGTCACGGTGCGGTCGAGGCCGTAGGGGTTGCCTACGGCCAGCACCCAGTCTCCCACCTCCAACTCTTTGCTGCTGCCCCAAATGGCCGCGGTCAATTCGCCGGCGCCCACACGCAGCACGGCCAGATCGGTGGCTTCGTCAAAACCGATAATTTCAATATCATCGTTGTCGATCGCTCGCCCGTCGCTCAGGTGTACTTGAACTCGCGTGGCGCCGCGCACGACGTGGAAGTTGGTCAGAATATACCCCGCTTGGGCATCGACAATCACTCCCGAACCTTGGCCGCGCCCCTCCAATCTTTCGCGGCCGCGGGGAAACTGAAAGGCCCACTCGTCCGCGCCATTCCGCTCCATTTCCTGAACGGTGTCGATATGCACCACGCTCGGTTCAATCCGTCGGGCCACCAGCCGAAACGCCTTGGAAGTATCGGCCAGCGAAACCAATTCCGCCTGCTTGCCCA
>DASVGM010000504.1:0-3934 GCA_036379555.1 Pirellulales bacterium
CGGGCTTGCCCCTAACGCCACGAGATTAAGCGACAACCTGACATTCAGCGACAGTAGCGGAAGATACCCTCGGCTTGCCCGAGGGAGTTTCCCGTTGGCCGTCTACAAAGTCGGCGTTCCCTACGCTTCCGATTTTGCCCCGCTTGGCCGCCTTCGGCGGCCAAGCGGGGCCAAAACGGGAAAAGGGGCGCGGGCAACGCGCGATTGTAGACAGCCAACGGGAATCTCCACCCGGCAAGCGGGTGGCATCAGAGCTTAATCTCGCGGCATTGGGGCAAGCCCCAATCATGGCGAGGCCGCTGGAACGCCAAAGAATCAACCTTCTTTGCGCAGGGATAAGTAAACTGAAGGAACACATTTCAACGAGGCTCCGCTATGGGCGCTTCGCCTACCGGGATCGCCTCCTTCGCGCGGGCGGCGGCGCCGCCTCCAATTCGGCGAACAACTCTTGCAGCGGCAGCGCAAAGCCCGGCAAGACCCGGCCGCCCGTCAAAGTTTCGTGCTCGCCGAGTGTCTTCGCGGATTTTTTGCCGCTGAAAACCTCCACGACGCGCCGCCGCGGATCGACAAACCAAACCAGCCGCACGCCCGCGTTGAAATAATCATCGAGCTTGCGCGACATTTCCTGGGGCGTGTTTCCTTCGCTCAGCACTTCCACCGCCAGATCGGGCACGAGATCGGGCACTTTCCGCGAGCCGCGGCGCTTGGAATATCGCTCCCACGAGACGAAGGCCGCGTCGGGAATGCGAATTAGCCCCGGAAACAGCCGCATCATGCCATCAGAACTCGATACTTTGCCGAGTTTGCGAGGTTTGACAAAGTTGCGAATAAGGGCGATCAACTCAGCGGCTAAGCAGGACTCTTCATAACCCACGGTTTTCTCCACGAGCACGCCTTCGACCAGCTCACAAAGCCGGTCTTCGCGCTCTTCGATTTCGATCACGTCGCTTTCCTTCGCCGTACCTGGAGCGGGCTCGTTGCGAATGCGCCACGCCGGAATTGGCCCGAAAAGCTCCGCAAGATCGCTCACGGTTAAGAAGGTGGTTGAATCTTCGACGATGGCCATCACGGCCTCCTGTGGTAATTGAGCCTCTATTCTGTCAGGTTCGTCGACCAGCGGCAATGGCCATCGCGCCTGTCCGCCGATCGCACACAGCCAATCTCATTCGCCCGCATTGCGCACCGGCCCCGGAAAACGCGCGAACGTGTGTGTAGCAGAAGTCGTGCGAATTCTGGCCGTAAACCGATGCCACGGCCCGACTTCTTACGAAGCCGGCTACGGTGGCGTCAGCTTCGCGCCACCATATAATGGACTCCTGAGTCAAACTTGGCCCCGCACAAATCAGGGAAAGCCTGCCATGCCGATCTTGCTGCATACCATGCTCCTGCTGGCGGCGATGCAGGCGAGCGAACCGGCAACCACTCTGACGAGTACTCTGTCCGGCACGGTCGTCGCTGCCGATGGTAAGCCGGTTGCCGGCGCGATCGTCGTCATCGCCGCAGGCGAACCGGTGCGGCGCTCGGTGGTGCGCGCCGCTTCGGCCGCCGCGCCCCAGCCGCCTGAGGTGCTGGCAAAAGCAACGAGCGATGCGACCGGAAAATTCAGCATCTCCTTGCCAGACGAGACGCCGGAGTCGCCCCTACAAAGAACGCGGCTGACGGTCTGGGCGCATCATGTCGATTCGTCGTTGGCCGTGCGGCTGATCGATCGCGATTGGCCGAAAGCCGGCTTGCCGCTGTCGCTGCGGCTGCCGCTCGCCGCCACGGTGCGATTCAAAGTTACGGACGCGGGCTACCGGTCGGCGGCTCATGCTCAAATCGCACCGCTGCGCGTGGCGGGTCAACTCGTGCCGGAGATCGTCAGCGCCCGGCTGACCGCGCGCACCGACGCGGAAGGTAAGGCCACGTTGACCGGCCTTGTGCCGAGCGAGTTGGAGACCGTGCGCGTCGAGAGCGGCGCCAGCGGCGCGCAATGGGCCGGCCTGCCGGCCGACCGCGGCAAGATCGTGCTCGTCAGCTTGGCGCCGGTCGGCCAACTTCGCGGACGGTTGACGGCCGACGAGCCGCGGGCGATCGCGCGAAAAAGGTTGCGCTTCGCCACCTGGCAGGTGCCCGGCGATGAGCATTCGGGCGGCGGGCTGGCCGCGGCAACAACCGATGACGAAGGCCGCTTCGAGGTTCCCCCTCTTGCCGCCGGCAGCCTCACGTTTGAAATCCTGGAGGATGGGCTTCCTAGCCCGTCACGTTTCAACTCGACCGGCGATCAACGCGATCCAGCGAGCGAGCCGTCATCCGCAGTCTACCTTACCGCGCAGGCGACGGGACCGGCGATCGAGGCCGGAGAAACAACGACGTTCGACATTCCGCTACGTCGCGCGGTGCGGGTAACACAGCAAGTTATCGAGGCGGAAAATCATGCGCCGGTCGCAGGCGTGGGAGTCTGGATCCGAACGGGGATAACAGCCGGCATGATCTGCGAGACCGACGCTTCCGGGCATCTGACGGGCTACGCTTTGCCGGGGCTTGTCTCGTCGAGGCTGCTCCGCTTTCCGGCCAGCTATCATGATCTGAAAGGTGGGCGAAGCTCAGGGACGGAAGTCGCCGAGAGCGCGACGCCCGTGTCGTTGAAGGCGCTCGAACTTGCGCGGGGCGCACCTCTGCATGGCCGCGTGGTCGATGAAAACCAACGTCCGCTGGCGGGCGCGGAGATTACGGGCTTTGGCGCATCGGTCGGCGATCTCACCGTGCGCGTTCACGGCTGGTCGAACGCGCAAGGCGAATTCACGCTCGACGGTGTTCCGGAACAAGCCACGGTATCGCTTTGGGCTCGCCTGGGCGAATTGACGAGTGTGCAGCCGGTCTTGGCCGGGCCGCAAGGCGCGGCCGCCACGTTGATCGTCGGCAATGAACCGGGCGTCTCGCTCGACGGTCGCGTGGTCGATGCCGCCGGACAGCCGATCGCGGGCGCGATCGTGCGCGTCTGCACGCAAAGGGTTGCCGCCGCCGTCATCAACAACGATCTGGGGCCGGTGCTCTTTGGTGCGAGCGACCGGCTCATCACCGACCTTGAGGGGCGGTTTCGCACGCCACCGTCGTGCCGCCCGAACGCGACGTATTGGTTGGAGGTGGAAGCGCCGGGCATGATCTCCGCGCGGTCGTCGACCATCGAGCCTGACAGTTGGCACACGACGCATTTTGACGACGTGGAGCTGCGCGCCATGCCGCGCCTGCGCGCGGTCAGCGGCCGCGTTGTCGATGGCCAAGGGAACGCGGTCGCGGCCGTGGAAATCTGCCAATCGGGCGACGGTCCACGCCGCACGCGCGCGACAACCCACACCGATGGGCGCTTTCAACTCAACGGAGTTTATGATGGCCCGGCGTATCTTTTCGCGCGCAAACTGGGCTTTCGGCTGCAAGGCGTTCGCATCGCCGCGGCCGACAAAACGTGCCTGATCACCATGCGCCAGAGCGACGAGCCGCCCTTGGCCCTGACCACCTTGCCGCCCGCCATGCCGCCCGACGAACGGCGCGCGTTGGCGAGAGAGCTGGTCGAGCCGCTCGTGCCGATGTTGAGTCAACCGGTTCTTGGCCGGGAGCACAAGGAGCTGTTGCGAATTGTGGCCCGCGCCAATCCAATCAAAGGACTGGAGCTTGCCGATACGGTCCTGGGCGATCCGGAATTCAAGTCGATCGCCCGACAGTATGCGGCGCTGTCCCTACTGACGATCGACTTTGAGGAGGCATTGGTTATTATCGCTCTGCTGGATCCGCAGTGGCGTGCCGAAACGTGCGTGCAAGGCTATTATGAGTTGATCGACGCTCCGCTGGAGCGCAAGATCAGGCTGCTTGACGAAGCGCTAATCCATGCTCGCAGCCAGGTTGATCCGGGCCAGCGGGCGTATGAGTTGGGCCGCATCGCGGAATGTTGGCTCGA